>NZ_QGDO01000011.1 GCF_003149185.1 Sediminitomix flava
ACTTACCTGATTACTACATAACTATTCTTTCAAAGAACTTTTGAGACTTTCTATCAGAATTTTAAAGCATTTAAAACTCTCAATCTCAATGTAAAAACTGACTTCTTCAGCCTCTATTTATTTCGTTTTCTGAGTCGTTTTCCTCAGAAGACGGATGCAAAGGTAAGAACTTTTTCTTTTCAACTCCAAAACTTTTTTCAAGTTTTTTTTTTGGAGTGTTTTGAGAAGCATTTCTTCAAAACCTTTACGCATGACATTGTTTTACGTCTTTTCAGTGAACGTTTTCACTGAAGACGGCTGCAAAGATAAGAGATTTAATTTGATCTTTCCAAATCTAATTTTGTTAAGCGATTTAAATAAAGTGAACTGACTTCATTTTCAGTATTTAAAGACTTAAGCTTTCTCTTATTTCTTTAGCAAACTTGTGTTTGAACCTTGTTTCCCAAGCGTGCTTCTCGTTTGAAGCGGGTGCAAAAGTGAGGGTTTTATTTGGACTGTGCAAACATTAAATGAATAAAATTTCACTCATAACATTTAACACACTGATTTTGTATTAGAAAAGTTACACATAGAATCTTCACTGCACTTTTTTTATACTTCGAGTTTCGTAAATTCGAAAAAAACATATTACCGTACACTAACTATATTAACAATGAAATTTGTATTTGTTTCATCTTTAATTTTGCTACTACTACAATCACTTTCTCTTTCTGCACAAGAGTTCAATTCTATTCAAGAAGTCGAAAACTACATGAAAACTCATGATGACTTCAAAAAGAGGATGGATGACGGTTGGTATAAAATCTATTTTGTAGAAGACAAAAAAGAAGAAAATTTAATTGAGGGCTTTGCCTTACTACATGATGGGTTTATTTCTCAAGTGTATTCTAAAGATGCTAACTACATCTTGAAGGTCCAATCAAATAATAGAGTTCACCATGGGAAAGGGACATTCTATGATTTGGTCTACGAAGAGACGGATAACATGGCTGAAGTAATTCCTCATCACAAATTCTCTGCATATTTTATTAAGAGTACAGTTGAGGAGAGTAACAAAAGCCCACACTTTGATGGCCATTGGATGGCATGGACTGATTGGTCTGGCGTAAATAAGAACCATGGCTATTTTATTTTCTTGAAAGAAAGTACTGCTGAAGAATACCAACTTGTTGGGTATTTGGACAAGCACACTGCTGACCAACCAAATTCATGTGTTCCTTCTGAAGGTGATTGGTTATACCTTCCGATGAAACAAGGGGAATATGATTATTTAGCGGTGAAAAATAGTGTAAAGGTTAATAGACATATGCCAACTAAATCGGGTAAGCTGAGAATTAAAGCTGACAATTGTCCTAAACTTTACCTTTCTAAGAAATTAAAATCATAATACTTTTTTAGGGGCAAAAGAAAAGGGATTCCAAAAATGGAATCCCTTTTTATATTTTTCGATTAATCTATAAAACTTAGATTAACTCATTTTTCACAAGGTATTCTGCGATTTGAACAGTATTGGTTGCAGCTCCTTTTCTAAGGTTGTCTGCCACAATCCACATATTCAAAGTATTTGCTTGAGACTCATCTCTTCTTAGACGACCAACAAAAGTTTCATCTTTATTATGCGCGGTCAATGGCATAGGATAAACATTATTTGCAACGTCATCTTGCACAATGATTCCATCTGCACTTTCTAAAATACTTCTCACTTCTTGAAGATCGAAATCCTCTTCAAACTCAACGTTTACAGATTCTGAGTGACCACCAATTGTAGGGATACGTACGGTAGTAGCTGTTACTTGAATAGTATCGTCACTTAGAATTTTCTTCGTCTCATTGATCATCTTCATTTCCTCTTTCGTATATCCATTATCCATGAATACATCAATATGAGGTAATACGTTAAGATCAATTTGGTGAGGATAAGCTTTTTCTCCTTCTACGCCTTTACGCTCATCCATTAACTGATCTACTGCTTTTTTACCTGAACCTGTTACTGACTGATAAGTAGATACCACAACACGCTTAATCTTATAACGGTCATGAAGTGGCTTTAATGCTACCACCATCTGAATAGTAGAACAGTTAGGGTTTGCAATAACCTTATCGTCTTTTGTTAACTCAGTAGCATTTACTTCTGGTACAATCAGCTTTTTGGTAGGATCCATTCTCCATGCTGAAGAATTATCAATTACTGTAGTTCCTACTTCAGCAAATTTAGGAGCAAACTCTAATGATGTACCTCCTCCTGCAGAGAAAATAGCTACATCTGGTTTTTCCTCAATTGCTTGTGGGATTGTAATAATCGTATATTCTTTTCCTTGGAATTCTACTTTTTTTCCAGCCGATCTTTCTGAAGCTACAAGCAGTAACTCATCAAACTGAAAATTTCTTTCTTGGATAACTCTGAGCATTTGCTCACCTACTAATCCTGTTGCGCCAACTAATGCTAGTTTCATTTTATTCGACGATTAAATTATCATATTCTCAAAAACAAAGTAAAAATAGAGTATTATTTTAAAATTATAAGCAGTAAAACCGTGATTTTTTTAAAACTTTTTGAAATGTGTTATAAAAATAACACTCTATAATAAAGTATGTTTGTTTTCATTCCTTCCAAATTCAAATCTGATTGCCTAACGTAATCACAAAGTATAATGTCGAAACTATTAAGTTTCATTAATTATGAAGACAGAACATATAAGTAGCTTCCACTTCAGATAAACTGAATTATTCTTATTTTTGGTTTAATGCATTAACGAAACCAAAAGGCTATGAATAAGAAATCATTTAAGATTTTTACTTTTTTGATATTGGTATTCACTTCTTTTCTGAGCAATGCTCAAGTAAAAGTTAATCCGAATATTAAATCCACTAGTGAAAAAACTATCCTTTATTATGTAGAACATTTCCCTGAAAGTAAAAGTGATCAAGTATACGACCTTAGTACAAGCGACCCTGCTGCACCACTTGGAGGAATGGGGTATTTTCTCAATCAACTTTATGATGAAGTGAAATACCCTAAACAAGCTGAAAAGAATAATGTATCGGGAAAAGTATTGGTCAGGTTTATTGTGGAAAAAGATGGTACTTTATCAAATATCGAAGTTGTAAAAGGCTTAGGTTATGGTTGTGATAAAGCATCTATCAAAGCAATTAAAAAAATGGGGAATTGGCGCCCTGCCGTTCATAAAGGAGAACGAGTAAGACAAAAGTGGCAACTCCCTATTGGTTTTGCACCGAGAAAACTAAGACAATAACCACATTTGAGTCTCCTTATCTTTCATCGATAAGGAGATTTTTATTTTTTAGTTTCCCTCATTAATAATTCTACAGTAGGAATATCTGCTTCTGCCCAAACTAAACTTTTAAGATTTTGGGGTGCCAACCAAATAGAACTTGCATGTTCATGTAATACAGGTTGTCCTTCTAAAATTTCAACTTCAAAAGTACTGAAATGCACAATGACCATTTCATACTCATGGGTATTGGAACAGATATGATTTTTCACTTTTACTCTACACCCTAATTCCTCCCAAATTTCTCTGACTAGACTTTCCTCTGCCTGTTCACCTTTCTCTATTTTACCTCCAGGAAATTCCCACAAATTGGGTAATGTCATATTTTCAGATCTTAAGGCACAAAAGATCTTACCGCTTTTATCTTTTATAACAGCACCGACCACATCAAATTCTTTTTTCATCAGTGTTCTCGTTTATATGTAATTCTAGAAAATAATAAGAAATCAGTTATAAACTTACTATGTTTCTTTAGGAGGACATATTCTAAAAAATATTTTTACGACCTTTGAAATTATGAAGGAGGTAAAGAAAGATAGGATCATACTAGGAATAGACCCCGGTACAAACGTAATGGGTTATGGCGTTATTCTTATTCAGAAAAACAAACCCAAACTTTTACAATACGGCGTTATTCACCTTCAGAAATATGGCGATCACTATACCAAACTTCAGAAAATCTATAAAAGAGTAGCTTCCATTATTGAAGAATTTGAACCCGATGAAGTTGCTTTAGAAGCTCCATTTTTCGGACAAAACGTTCAATCTATGCTCAAACTTGGCAGAGCACAAGGTGTTGCCATGTCAGCAGCCCTAAACAAAGGGATTCCAATCACTGAATATGCACCCAAAAAGGTAAAACAAGCAGTTACGGGAAGTGGACTTGCCTCTAAAGAACAAGTAGCTCGAATGCTGGAAAATATTCTTGGTTTTAAACTAAGAGAAAAAGAAATGCTTGATGCGACTGATGCCCTTGGTGTTGCTATCTGTCATTTCTATAATAATGGTGTCAATTTAAGTAAGGCTAAAAGTTGGGAGGCATTCTTGAAAGATAATCCTAATCGAATCAAGATAAAGTAGAACTTCAGTATTCTATTTTATCCTCTAATCTTCAAACTGTAAAAGTGCCTCATAAGGATTTCCCTCTAAACCTAATTCTTTGGCAAAGGCAGGTTCTGTTTTATACCCTTGTTTTTTCAATTCTATAATTTTCTTCCGAAATTCTTCACCTTTTTCTTCAATCAATTTAGCCTCCACAATCATATGTCTATAGGCATTCTGTTGTTTGGTGGGATTCTTCTGTCCAAAAATTTCGATTTCGAAACCAGCAATTTCAAAACTCGACACGACAGCTAAAGTTGATAACTTATGATTTTCCCAAATTTGAAATGTCGGTAAATCACCAAAAAGTCCTTCAATCTCTTTCCTAAAACTATCTTTATCCGAAAAGCAACAGATGATATCTAAGTCACTGCTTTCTATATCAATATTTATAGGTATTGTTCCTACCAAAATGGGTTGATACTTTTTCAGTTTTCCTAGAATATCATTATCGATCAACAGATTGAAAACTGCTTTTTGTTTTTCATTCCCTGCCTTCAGATAATTTATATCTTCAAAGTTTATATCCATTGCAATCCAACTTCACCCACAACCTCTTTTAACTATTTAAGAACGCATGGCTTCTGAAGGTTCAGTAATCGCACCGTACCAAGCAGGAATAATTGTAGCTGTGATATAAGGTACCACTGCCAAAGCAAGAATCATGAGTACATCTGACAAGTTGATAACAGGGAAAAGATTATATGATGGATACAATACTGACCAACCAATTAGGAATGGTTTTAACAAAGGCGCTTCAAAAATAAAAATATGAACGTAAGCCAAGATAATTCCCGTTAGGGTTGCCGAAAGAGAAATGATGGCACTTTCCCAAAGCTTCATCCAAAGTACATCTGAAATTTCCCAACCAATTCCTTTTAGTATTCCCAATTCTTTCTTCTCCTCATTACTCAAGCCAGAAGCT
The DNA here is from genome assembly GCF_003149185.1 of Sediminitomix flava. NCBI lineage: Bacteria > Pseudomonadati > Bacteroidota > Cytophagia > Cytophagales > Flammeovirgaceae > Sediminitomix > Sediminitomix flava. Next base: position 5,320 of record NZ_QGDO01000011.1, read on the forward strand.
TTATCCCAAGCAAGAATCAAGAATGCGAGAATAGAAATAATAGAACCGTAAATGAAAATTCCTCCTCTCCAACCGAAAAGCGTTTCAAAAGTAGCCCTCAACTGATCTGAAGTCACTACCCGAATTCCTCCAAAACGTTGATCTATTTTCTTTCCGATATTCTCAACTTCATCTACATTATAAATTTCCAGGCTTATATCTGTGAACTGGTTTTGCTCCATTCCCAATACATTTCGAGCGGCGTCGGGATGAAGAATGATTAAATCTTTGGTCAATAAATCGGTATTGGCACTGAATGTTCCCACAATCTGAAAACGTTGCAAATGCCCTTCACTATCTTGAAGTCGGAAATAGTCTCCAATTTGTAAACCTCTTCCTTCTAAAAGACCTGTACCACAAAGTGCCATTTCTACACCAAGATCACCATCATGAATTGTTTCCAACATTTGTAGATGATTAGGTAACTTTTCATGTCCTAAAATAGTGAATACCGCTCCAGAAGATGTATCAAAATTATAGCCCCAAATTCTAGGAACTACAGATTTCACTCCTCTAATATCTTGCAAAGAATCTACCCAATTTTGGTTGACTAACTGTAGTCTTCCCCCTGCCAATTTTTGAACCCATAACTCAGGAATATCTTCCAACACCACTTGTGTTTCTTCCTTTAAAGAAGTAGTAAAAAACACAACTGAGGCAAAAAATCCGACCACAATCGTATAGACCAATATGATAGCGAGTTGCTTCTTCCAATGTCTCCCCAAAGACAATAATGCATACTCGAGTAGATTAAGTTGTTTGTTCATAGTCAATAAAAAAACGCCTACTTTTTGAATAGGCGTTTAATATAAGAATGAATATTTAATATCAGAATGAAATACGTTCGATACGTCCTTTTACTGCGTAAACTCCTAGTACTTGATCTTTCTGAACTTCGATATCATCGTAATGTTCATTTTCAGATACCAATCTGAAACACGTATCATCTTCGGCTTTACGGATATATTTCAGAAGTCTTTGCTCATTGGTTACAACTAGGTACATTTCGCCGTAATCAATAAAACCTGTATCGCTCAGTTTTTTACAAAGTACAATATCACCACTTTTTAAACGTGGGAACATTGAATCTCCCCAAACATTTACAGCAAAATCGCAATCAGAATAATTTGGTAGGTAGAAGAAATCTTTTACCATTTCGGCATTTTCTTCAAATACCAATGTATCTCCTGCTGTAGCCTCTATGTCAAAATGAGGAATTGCATTAGAATAATTAATACGCTTTTTCTCATCTTCTTCTTCTGAAAAGAACATTTTCCCTTTCCCAATGAATAGCCAATTCGGATTGAGATCAGGGTATGCTACAAAGAGTTTCTCTAATCGGGCAATACTGATTGATGACTGCCCCTTGATGATTTTTCCAATCATCCCGTTAGAGAGCCCCATCTGAAGTTCTAACTCTCTGTTCGTCAATTTCTGGTTAAAGAGAAATTCTCTCAAACGGACAGAAAAGCGATTTGCTGTAGCAAGATTTTCCATAACAAAAGAAAAATAAGGAATTACAAATAGGAAATATTCTAATTTTCTTGAAAATAAACTATATCCTAAACGAAATCAAAATATTCTCTAATTTTTTTCTAATTTTTTACGCTAACCATTCGAAAAATAGATAAGAAATTAGAATGGCAGCGATTACCCCCACAAAATCAGCCCATAAGCCACAAGTTACTGCATATCTTGTTTTCTTAATTCCTACAGATCCAAAGTAAACCGCAATGATGTACATTGTTGTATCTGTAGCGCCTTGCATTGTAGATGCTAAACGTCCTTGGAAAGAATCTGCACCATAAGACTCCATGATATCTACCATCAATCCTCTTGCTCCAGAACCACTTAATGGTTTCATCATAGCCACAGGTATTGTATCTACAAATTTAGGATCGAAACCAATAAACTCTACAGCTCTTTTTACCGCATCCATGATTAAGTCCATTGAACCAGATGCTCTAAAAATTCCGATAGCTACCAAAATTGCGACTAAGTAAGGGATGATAGTGATTGCGATATCGAAAGCACCTTTTGCTCCTTCCACAAACGCTTCGTAGACATTGACATTTCTATAAAAAGCCAAGCCCACAAAAGCTGTTATAATAGAGAAGAGAATTACACTACTCAAAGTCTGAGATACTACTTTTACTTGCTCTGGCGACATCTGTGAAAATGCGATAATGGTAAAAGCAATCAGAGCGACCAAACCACCCAAATAGGCAAGAATTACTGGTTGGAATAAATTAATTCGTTGGTAGATCGCTACTATGGTAAGTCCTGCTATTGTTGAAAATGCGGTTGCTAAAAGAATAGGGATAAATACATCTGCTGGATTTTCAGCTCCCATCTGTGCTCTGTATACCATAACAGAAATTGGGATCAGCGTAAGACCAGATGTATTTAAGGTCAAGAACATAATCATTGGGTCAGAAGCTGTATCTTTTTTGTCGTTCAGCTCTTGCATCTGCTTCATTGCTTTCAAGCCTAAAGGAGTTGCGGCATTGTCTAGCCCCAACATATTGGCTGCAAAGTTCATCACCATAGATGACATGGCTGGATGCCCTTGTGGAATAGCTGGGAAAATTCTTCTGAAAAATGGATCGACAAGTTTTGCCAAAATATTTACAGCACCACCTTTCTCTCCTACATTCATAATACCTAGCCAAAAAGCTAAAGTACCCGTAAGACCTATAGAAAGGTCAAAAGCTGTTTTTGACATATCGAATGTCATGTCAATAATATTCCCAAACACCTCCGTATCTCCCCAAAAAACCAACTTGATGGTTGCTACAGCAAATGCTATCAGAATAAATGCAACCCAGATATAATTCAAGACCATGAAATGAGTGTTGTTAAAAAATGAACGTATTTAGTTTTAGGTCAAAAAAAAACTTGTTCCCTACTACGGCTAGTTGTAGAGAACAAGTTTCTAAGTCGAAGAGTCTAAAAGTAATAGGTGATTACTTCTTCTCTGCCTCTGCTTCTTCAGCAGCCTCAGTCTTTTGCTCTTCTTCGTAAGCTTTGTTCAAACCTTCAATTACTGCTTCAGTGATATCTACAGTATTAGGCGTTGACCAAATAAGAGTAGCGTTAGCAGCATCTACACCAAGAACTACGCTAAAGTTTTGCGTTTTACAGTACTCGTCGATATATGCTTTTACTCTTTTTCTAATTTCTTCTCTCATCTCAACTTCTTCAGTCGCTAGACCTTGTGCTTGAGATTGTTGAGCTACAGCCAATTCGTCTCTTTTCAACAACAGTTCTTGTTGTTTCTTTTGCATGTCATTATTAGACATTAAGCCTGCTTGTGCTTTCTTTTGAAAACGGTCAAACTCTTGTTGAAGCTTTTGAGCTCTTGTCTGTAGTTGTTTCTCCCCTTTGTCTACTTTTTTACGGAAGTCCGCGAAACGGTCTTCAGCATAAGCATAATATGTAGATAAAGAATCGTTATTGATGATTGCGATCTTTTGTACATCCCCTTGAGCAGTTTGCACTGCACCTCCTTGTTGTTGACAAGCCGAAAACAGAGCCATCAAACCAAGTACCGTAACTATTAAAAACTTCTTCACTTGTACCTATGATTTATAATTCCTGTCAGAATAGTTTACCTAAAAAAAACAACAAGGATTATTCTTCCCGTTGAATACATTACCGAAAAGTATGATTTTTTTCGCCCATTGTCCAAATTTAGAAACTTAAAAAAGGTGAAAAAAAGAATCGGACTTTTACAGATTTCAAAGCCCGATTAAGATTTATTAGAATATTTTTAAAAACTTACATTACTCGACTCCTCTTATCTTATAATGTACTTTTCGGTAATACGGACGGAAATCTGTACCCGTATTTATATACATACTACCGAGCTTTTGTTCACTTACTCCATTGAGCTTGATTTTCTCAGAGCGAAGTACTTTTTCATCACCCCATGATTCTACAACAACATCAACCATTACTTCCGCTTCTATAGAACTCGGGTTTCTCAGATATACTTCCCCGCCATATATTCCTTTCTCTTCACTTAGAATAATCGTACTGAGTTGTGCTTTTGAAACACCTCTACTCTTGTAGATTTTCACCGAACTGATTTGGTCATCCCAATCAGGGTTAGCCTCTTCAGCACTCCAATTCCCTTGTATCTCCAGTCTTTCTCCTTGATAATTCTCTAATTTATAAACCACCGCCGTCCAACCAGGTGGTACACTTATCGAACTGATTCTATTGTACCATGGGTTAATTCTTGGTACAGTCCAATCTTCAGAAAGTATTACATTTTTCCCTTTAAATTCATGGAATTCGTATAAAACGACCCCTACTTGTCCCTGTTTTGTTTCTTGCGCTTGAATGTTTACGGAAAAAAGACTGAATAAAGCAACGAGAAGTACCCTTATCAGAAAAGGATACTTATTTTTGGTAAAGCCCTTCATATCAACAGATTGTTTTTCAGTAACTGAATTGTATTTTTCAATGAAAGAACATTTGAAAAAATGAAATAATTTCGCTCTCAAAGGTTCGAACTTAGTTTGTTGCATGAAGAATTGTTTTGTTGTCTTCCTTTATCGTTATTTAATATTGCAACTGCTGTCAGTGTAAATTAAAGCCAATAATAACTATGAGTTTTCTGATCCCGTCTGCCTTATATGCTTTAGCTTTGTTAGCTATCCCCATTATTATTCACCTTTTCAACTTCCAACGTGCCAAGAAGGTCTACTTTACCAATGTAGCTTTCCTAAAAGGGGTCAAACAAGTCACAAAGAATCGTAATCGATTGAAGCATATTCTGATTTTACTCAGTAGAATGGCATTTATGGCTTGTCTTATCATTGCTTTTGCAAGACCTATTTTACCTGTTGAAAATGGACAAGAAGTAAACTTAGGTAGAAATATCAGTGTATACCTTGATAACTCATTCTCCATGCAAAATGAACTGAGCAATCAGGCTGTCATGGATATTGGAAAGGATTATGTAGAACAGATCACTAATATCTTTTCTGACAAAGGCTTATACCAACTCATCGATAACTCATTTAGTGGAAACTCCTATTATTTTACAGAATCAACTCGATTAAAAGATAAGTTGGCGGAGTTAGACTATAGCAATATTAGTAGAGGTTTACAGCAAGTCTACGACAAGCAAAGCAATGTACTAAGAAGCTATGCTGAGGCTCCTTCAAATCAAATTTTCTGGATTTCAGATTTTCAAAAATCATCTGTAGGCGACCTTTCTGCACTAAAAACAGACACTTTAAATAAATTTTATATTATTCCTCTTTCTCCAGATCCTGCTCCTAACTTATTTGTAGATTCTGTTTGGTTGGAAAGTCCATTCATCAAAGCAAGAGAAAATAATATTCTTCATGCTAAAGTTGTAAATAGCGGTACTGATGATATTGTTGATCGACAAATCAAGCTCTTTGTTGGTGACGTTCAGGTATCGAGCTCCAATGTGAGTATTGAAGCAGGCAGTGATCAAACCATAGAAATGACCTTTGCTGTAAATCAGAAAGGGCAACATGCCTGTAGACTTAGTATTGAAGATTATCCGATTACTTTTGACAACGACTATTTCTTTGTGGTGAAAGTTGCTCCTCAGATCAATATTGTAGCCGTTACAGAAACGGATCAAGGCTATTTGAAAGGCGTTTATGGTAATGAAGATTTCTTCAACCTAACCGTTTATACAACTAAAAATGTAAACTACAACGCACTTTCAGAAGCTGACTTAATTATACTCTCTAATCTACCTAACATTAATTCTACACTCTCAAAAGAAATTAGCAAAGCTTTTCAGAAAGGTAAAAACATTGTGGTCTTCCCTTCTGAAAAAGCAGATTTCAAATCTTATTCGGCTAGTCTTGGAATGAATTTCAAAGCTGTAAATCAAGGTGGAGAACCCGCTCAAATCGGTATTCAGCCTCCTTCAGAAGAAATTCCATTTTTCAAGGATGTATTTGAAGATGTATCTCCTCGTATGAATATGCCTCAAGCAGCGCCTGTTTGTTATTGGAATTTGAGAGGAAACAACCTTTTAAAACTTAGAAATGACCGTCCATTTTTTAGTGAAGTTCCTGTCGGAGAAGGCAAGTTATTCCTATTTGCTTCACCACTAAATAATGATTTTACAAACTTCCATCAGCATGCGCTATTTGTGCCTGTAATGTATAATATGGCCATTGGCAGTAAAACCAAAGCCGTAAAACTAGCTTACTCTTTTGATGGTACACTTGCCAAAGTAGATGTTAAAGACCTAAAGCCAAACGATGTCGTTAAACTAACACATGGGGAAACAGAGCTTATTCCCGCTCAAAAGATATTTGCAAATTCTTTAACGATAGATATTCCTAAAGGAAAATTACCTGCAGGAATTTATGAAGTAAAATCAGCCGAAACAGACCTAACTTACAATCTAGTCGCGTTCAATTACCCTAGAGAAGAATCTTTGCTTGACTATTACACGACTAGCGAACTACAGAAGATTTTTGAATCAAAACCGAATGTACAAGTCTTTTCAGACCTCCAACAAGAAAGTTTTACTCGTACATTTAGTGAGAAAAATAAAGCTCAGCCTTTATGGAGGTACTTCCTTATCGCTAGTATTCTTTTCTTGATTATTGAAGTTCTGATTATTCGCTTCTGGAAAACGACATAAAACATTCAAACGAAGGAAAGAACAAAACCCTGTATAATACACTTAAAATTATACAGGGTTTCTTTTTAAGAATTGATAATTCAATTGAGCCAGTTATCCTCTGATTTTTTGGCTAACTTTAGTCCGAAATTAAAACTATTAATTCGTAATAAACTATGGCAAGACAGACTCATTCAAAAGAAGAACTTCGTAAAAGGAATCTGATCTATTCCTTCATTCTTTTCGGTCTAATAGGCGCTGTTTGGTTATATAGAAACGTCATTTCTCCAGAAAAACCGACGCATTTTTATGTAAAAGGCATCACTATGGGAGTTGTTCCTTATAATGTCAAATACATCGATGAAGAAAGTCGTGATTTTAGAGAGCCAATTGACGACCTACTTGTTGCTTTCAATCAATCTCTTTCGACGTACATTCCAGATTCAGAAATTTCGACTTTTAATAAAAGCAATGAATTCAACTTTACATCAAACTTCTTCTACCCTGTATTGGTAAGAGGAGAAGAAATCTATAAAGAAACTAAAGGAGCGTTTGACCCTACGATACAACCGCTGGTGAATAGATGGGGATTTGGACCTGAGGAGGAAGATAAAATTCCGACACAAGCTGAGGTAGACTCGTTAAAAGAGTTAGTAAATTATTCGAAAATACACTTCGATAAAAAAGGGGTTAAAAAAGACGATCCAAGAATGCAACTTGACTTCAGTGCTATTGCAAAAGGATATGCCGTTGATCTTGTGGCTGATCTTCTCAGAGAAGAAGGTATCAACAACTTTATGGTTGAAATCGGAGGTGAATTAGTTTGCGGAGGAATAAATGAAAAAGGTAAACCTTGGCTTATCGGGATTGATAATCCTGAAGCAAAAGGGGCGCAAGATGGAATTGCTTATGTTCGTATCTCTGATAAAGCATTAGCTACTTCAGGGAATTACCGTAACTTCTATGAGAAAGACGGGAAAAAGTATTGGCATACCATTGATCCTCGTACAGGCTATCCTGCAAAAAGTAATATGATTTCAGCTTCCGTAATCACAAATGATTGTATGTCTGCAGATAGTTATGCTACAGCTTTTATGGTGATGGGCTTCGAAGAGGCTAAAGCTCTCGTCGAAAAAAATAAAGACTTGGAAGCTATCCTGATCTATGATAACAATGGCGAACTTGGTGTTTATACAAGTAACGGAGCTAAAGCTATGATGAAATAGATCTTCTCTCAATTTTCAAAAAAACAAAAAGAGGTATTCTGAAAAGGATACCTCTTTTTGTTTTTCTATGCTTTTTAGCCTAGGCTTTTTTTCTTCTTTTCATCTGCTTCAGAACAGTTTTTCTTTCCTTATTCAACTTCTGAATTTTTTGTTGCACACTTGCAAAATCATTCTTCCCTTCATCAATTCGCAACAAAAGTGCCTTCTCATAATACTCGAAAGCCATATCATACAATCCGTTCAGAGCAAGGTAATCACCTTTTAGCTCCATATTGAGTGCAGTTTCTTTGATTGCAATTGAATTCTCTAGCCACACATAAGCCTCATTCATGTTTGTTTTCCACTCAATACAAATTCGAGCAGCTTCAGCAGGGGTTCTCCAGTCACTTACTTTAGCGGCTGCGACCTCTTTTCTAAGAGTTTTCACCCAATCCTTTTCGGTTTTTTCGGCAAAAGCTGAAAGTGAAACAAACATCAACAATACGGATACGCAAGTAGCAATGAACTTTTTCATAATAGTGATTAAATAAGATAATTTTGACACTGACGATTATAATTTGACTTTATAGCCTTCTGACACTGAATACTTTAATAATTATTGGCTATGTGATTAACTAAGATTCCAAACTTGTGCCACAAAATTATAAACCACTGATTTTCAATATATAAAATCAAATTATCATCAAAATTTGTCTCACTTTAGTATCCGTAAATGTGACATAGCTGTACATTTCCGAACAAAAGAATTAGCATTGCCCTAAATGTTCTTCAGACTTATCTGTAAAAGGATTCCTATTGTGACTCAAAAAATTTAAATTTGCGTTTTCTTATTGTAAAAAGTTTAGGCTAAGCTTCTGATTTAAAGCAAAGAAAGACTTAATTAGGAGTTTCTAAAAAGATAATAAAATGGGTGTTGTAGGTGTAAGAAGTGATCTTGGAAAGTGGCTTTCATTTGAAATATCTAATATGGATATGTTCAAAAAGAAAGCACTACAGTGGGCGATGTCTTTTGACGTCTTCTCTTTCCTTGAACACAACAATATTTCATACCCTAATCAACCTTTTGAAAACCTCCTTGCTGTAGGCGTAAAAAGTACTTGTTCTTTTGAGCAAGGTGATACTTTTGAGACACTTCAAAAATTCCACAATCTTCAAAAATCTTGGTTATTCGGTTTCTTCACCTATGATCTTAAAAATGAGGTTGAAGATTTAGAAAGTCATAACCCCGATAGTGTTGACATGCCTAAAGCTCATTTCTTTCAACCAAAGCATTTGTTTAGGTTCTCAGATACACATGTTGACCTTCTCACAGATGAAAATCATGAAGAGATTATTTCTCAAATTGAAAAACTAAACTTTGAGGAAAAAAATACGGCTTTTCAGATTCCTGTTACTCAAAAAATAAATAGAGATCGATACCTAGAAAAAGTAAGGAAAGTTCAACAGCATATCGTTGAAGGCGATGTTTATGAACTTAACTTTTGCATGGAGTTTTTTGCTGAAGAGGTAAATGAAGATCCTTTAGATTTCTTCCTTCAATTGAACGCTCTTTCCCCAATGCCTTTCGCATCTTTTTTAAGAGTTCATGATAAATTTTTGATTTCAGCTTCTCCAGAAAGGTTTTTACGTAAAATCGGACAGAAGCTGATCACACAACCTATCAAAGGGACTATCCGACGAGGAAAAGACGCTGAAGAGGATAAATTGCTTCGTTATCAGCTTCGTAATGATGAAAAAGAAATTGCGGAGAATATGATGATCGTTGACCTTGTTAGAAACGACCTTGCTCGTTCTTCTCATTTCGGGACAGTAAAAGTGGCTGAACTTTTCGGGATTTATGCTTTCCGTCAAGTCCATCAAATGATTACAACTGTAGAATCTCAATTACGAGAAGAATATGGTTTTGCAACAGCCATAAAAAATGCATTCCCAATGGGAAGTATGACAGGCGCTCCCAAAGTTATGAGCATGGAGCTAATCGAGAAATACGAAGAAAGCAAAAGAGGTTTGTATTCGGGATCGGTCGGTTACATCACTCCAGAAGGAGATTTCGACTTTAATGTAGTCATCCGAAGTCTACAGTATAACACATCCAATAAATATCTTTCTTTCCAAGTTGGTGGTGCCATCACAATTGATGCTGTTCCCGAAAAAGAATATGAGGAATGTTTATTAAAGGCTAAGGCTATTATGAATTTATTGAATCAGAAGTAAAGCAGCCCTCCAAAAGTTCACACTAAACGCTACTTTTAGTTGATATCGACAGGTATTATCATTTGTGATATTTTCTTTTCGCCTGTACTTGAGATAAAAGGACTAAACTCTACATTAACTTCTTTAATTGCTTCTATCACTCGATAATCAATCAAAGAATCAATTCCTTTGATAACCTGATAATTTGATACGATTCCTAAAGTATCAATTTGCAAACCTATATAAACTTTCCCTTCATAATCTGTCCTTCCATAGGGGTATCTAAAAACTTTCTTTACCATTTCAACATAAGCTTGCAATCCAATTTTAGGCTCATTGTAGGGCTTTGTCAAATCTAAAGGAAGTTCTATTTTTTCAATTGGGTACGAACAATCAGTTGTAACAACATTAGGTAAAACCACTACACCCTCCTTTATTGAAAGCTGATCATCTTCTTTACAACTCAATAATGCCAGTTGCAATAAGGAAAGTACAATAAACTCTTTTCTAATATTCATCACAAAAAAATCATTTATCTAATCTTCTGCCACAATTTCCAACACAATCCCAACATAATAAAACCCATTGGAAAAGCAGATAGAATCAGAAGATTACTAGCTGTTTGAAGTACTTGTTGCCCACTGATGTAAAGCATTGTCATTGTCAGAAGAGGAAAGAGAATCCCCCAAAAAACACGTAGTAATTTCGATGGGACTTCATTTCCTTTACTACTCATCATACTTAATACATATGTCGCAGAATCTATTGATGTAATAAGGTATGTTCCTAATAAAATGATGGTAACTACTTTAAGAATTAAGCCATTTGGCAAGAAACCAAAGAATAGAAATAAAGACGAAAATAAATCGGTCAATTGATTCGGTTCTGCAATTTCACCTGTACCAATCAGATTAAACGCACTACCACCAAAGACTGCAAACCAAATGCAACTTCCCAAAGTTGGAACGATCAATACTCCTGTAACAAATTCCCTAATCGTTCTACCCTTTGATATTCGTGCGATAAAGATGCCTGTAAATGGTGCCCAAGCCAACCAAAAAGCCCAATAGAATACTGTCCAATCTTTTACAAAAGAAGGATTCCCATTATAAAAACCTGTATCTATACTCAAGATGAAAAACTCTTTGAGGTAGGCAAATAATCCAATCCCGAAAGCAACAACAATAGCCCAGATATTACTCTGAATAAACACATAGATCATCAAACCTAAAGAAAGAATAATATTTAGGTTAGAAAGCCATTGAATCCCTTTACTAATTCCTGTAAGTGCTGAAATCAAAGACAACAAACCTACTACTGAAATAAGCATGAAAACCGTTTTAGCCGATGCTAATTCTGGGAAAACTTGTCTCACTCCTTCCATCAATTGCGAACTCCCCAAACCAAGAGCTGCAACTACACCAAAAATTGTAGCGATAGCCGTTAATATGTCTGGCAGTTTTTCTCCTAGTTTCGATCTAAGGTTTAGAATCTCTCCTGTAGTAAATGCGTCCTTTTTGCTATATCTGAAATATGCGATGACTAAACCAAAAACAGCATAAAATCCCCAGGCGGTAAATCCCCAATGGAAAAAGGCATATTTCATCGCTTCTTCTACTGCTAAAAGATGTGGCAATTTTTCTCCACCTACAGGATTCAAATAATAATAACTCGGCTCTTGAGTAGCCCTAAGCAATAAGCCCGATCCCATTCCTGCACTATACAACATGGCAATCCACGAGAAGTAAGAATACTCAGGCTTAGAATTTCCAAGCTGTACTCGCCCATATTTTGAGATGGCTAAAACCACACAAAACAGTACAAAGAATAATCCTACAAAAAGATAAAACCATCCGAAATGAGAACGGAGGAACTGATTGGCAAGATTGGTTGATTGCCACAATTCTTCTGGAAAAAATATACCTGTAAGAATAAAAATCAGACTGATTCCTACAGCCCCTGCCGTCACTTTCTTGTCAATCATAATTACTTAGTAAAAAGATACAGTCTGAAAGTTACAAAAAAGGAGTAAGCCAACTAAATGACTTACTCCTCCATTATATCTAAATCTATTGTAGATTATTTTATCTTCTTAACCGCTGAGCTACCTGTTGTAGATTCCTCAATTTTTGGTTCTCCCTTGTAATATACAATAGACGACCCCGATAGACTTGCTGTAAGTGTTTCAGTAGCAAATACTCTAGATACACTGCTTCCACTTTGTTGTGCAGTCACATCTTTTACTTCCATATCTTCTGTATCTACTTCACTATCTCCAGACATTGAAATCGTCAACTCACTTGCTATTCCAACTTCAACATCAAATTTTGATTCACCAGAAAGACTCACTTCTACTTCATTTGCTAGTAAACTCTCTGCCGAAATATGAGCATCACCACTCGCTGCTACTGCTAATTCATCTATATCAAATGGATTTACCATAAAAATCTTTGAAGCGCCAGAAGCACTCAACTCTTTTATCATCGGGCTAGTAATATAAATCTCAAGTCCATCACTCTTGCTAACATTCTTATCGTACTTAAACTTTAAAATATTATCTCCTGAAATAACAAGGTCTAAATTATCGATTATATTAGACTGACCTACTATTTTAAGACTTGTAAGCTCAGACTGCTGAATAAATACTTTCATATCATATCCTACAGATACACCTTCTATATTATCTATTGGATGCTCAACTTCAATTTTCTCTCCTTCTCCAATAATATTATGTTTTTCATCATCACAAGCAGTAAATACTACGAATAAGAGTGATAAGATCGATAACAGATTTAACTTTTTCATGTTTGATTGTTTTTAATAGTTTATAATTTCAATAATTAGGTTTGTCATAAATTTTGGAAACTTAATCTCTAATTTGAATTACATTTCCACTACCAGAGACCCGCTTTGTAACCTCTGGGTTGCCTCGATAATATATATTACCACTTCCGTCAATATTCGCCTCTAGTTCAGTACTTACATTTAAATTTGCTGAACCAGAACCACTAATTGAAGCTTTACATTTTTCTACCTCTAATTCATCAGCTCTTATTTGTCCTGAACCAGCTATGTTACTCTCTAAAAAGTTGCCTGTTCCTTCAACCTCAATTGAACCCGAGCCAGAAATTGCTGCTTTTACATTCTGAGCTATTGTTTTTACACTTACTCTCCCAGAGCCATCCACACCTAAGTCAATATTATCTGAATCCAAAGTCTTTAAAGAATAGATTTTTCCCGAACCAAAAACTTTTAAACGTCTCAAATCTTCTTGAGTCTTGATGTAAAACTGTATGCCTTTATGGTCCTTCACACTTCTACCGAAATCAATTCTCAGAATGTTATCTCTCATTATCAATTCTACGTTATCTATGACATTTTCCTGTCCGACAACTGTGAATTCTGATACCTCCGATTGTTCGATATAAACATCTCCAGCAAGTTTCAGATCAATACCTTCTATTCCCGAAAGCTCATAACTTACTTGGATTGGCTCTCCTTCTCCCTTAATCCCACATGAAGAAAAAGTAAACACACCTAGGATAAACGCGATTGTATATAGTCTCTTAGAAATTCTCATTTTTTAATCTTATTTGTCTCTAAGTAGACTTCAGAAAAAAATACCCCTATTGAAAACTGAAAAAATTTTAAGTTTTTTCTTAAGCACAAAAAAAGAGACCTATTTATGTAGGTCTCTTTCTTATTGTCCTTCTTTCAAACGCTTGAAATACTCGGCTATACGTTGTTCTTCATCTGTTGGATCATGTTTGATCTGAAAATGATTTTCTCTGGTACGTGCGCCTAAAGTTTTAAACTTTTTGTACTTGATCTTATTTTGCGCTTGATCAATCTTTTGATACAATTTCTGGAATTCGAAATCCAATTCTCCTTTATCCATTCTGGGCTAAATTTTTAAGCTCTTCAAATGTTTTTCGTTGTAAACTCTGTTGGATAGCTCTGCGGATATTAACATCTAAACTCTGCCATTTATTCATCCGCATTAGCATCACGAGAATACCTTTATGTTTACGGAAATTTTTGTTTTGGGTAGAGAAAAAAGTGCGTAAAGTCCACGCATCCTTTGACTCATTCATGTCTAATTTACATAGAAAATCATAAAAATTATTCAATTCTAATTCATTAGGCATCTGAATATTATTCGCGTTCGGTCTATGCTGGCTCACAGCTTTTCCCTCATTCACACTTGCACTATACTGGCTCAATGCATCAGAAGAATACTTGTTCTGCCCCAACAAATTATCTAAGGTTTGTTTCTTTACTCGCTGACGCCTTGCTACTTGTTGTGCTCGGGCAGAAGAAATCAATATTTCAAGCTCATAAATCTTTTCCGAAATAGATTTACGAAGTATAATTTCATCTGTTGAAAGACCTAATTCAGTAGCTTCTTCAAGCAAATCTTCCAATTTCTTCTGATCGGGATTAGCTGCTAAAAACTGCTCTTGTTCTTCATGAATTTCTTCCATTTTACCCAACTCGCTTACAATACCTTTCATGTAAACGACCGCAACCTCAACCTCTCCTCCAAACATTCCACAAATCCATTGGAAATGAGATTTGATAGCCTTGCCTCGGTAAGCTCCTTGCAGTTCATTAAAAACTGCAAACCCTTCCATGTAAGCCTTCGCCAACTCTTTGTGTTTGGTTATGATTGTATGATAAAATTGCTCGAAATCCATTTCAGTAATAACAGACTTTTCCCTCAAATGCTAAAGCTCATTGAAATAGCTTAACAGTTTTCCTTTACTTCAGTTCTTCTCTCAAGAATTTCGCCGTGTGACTTTTCTTATTTTTAGCTACTTTTTCTGGAGTTCCTGTAGTCAAGATTTGTCCTCCGCCACTTCCACCTTCAGGACCAAGGTCAATGATATGATCGGCTACTTTTATGACATCCAAATTATGCTCAATAATCAAGACTGTATTTCCTTTGTCTACGAGCTTATTTAATACATCTAGCAAATGCTGAATATCTTGGAAGTGTAGTCCCGTCGTTGGCTCATCAAGAATATAGAAGGTATTTCCTGTATCTTTTTTAGAAAGTTCTGTCGCCAATTTCACACGTTGCGCTTCTCCACCCGAAAGCGTTGTGGCATGCTGACCGAGAGTTACGTAGCCTAGCCCCACATCATTTAGAGCTTTTACTTTACGTAAGATTTTAGGCTGATTCTCGAAGAATTCGACTGACTGCTCAACAGTCATATCCAATACATCTGAAATAGACTTCCCTTTGAAACGAACTTCTAATGTCTCACGGTTGTAGCGTTTTCCTTTACAAGCTTCGCATTCCACGTATACATCAGGAAGAAAATCCATTTCAATGAGCTTCTTTCCTCCACCTTGACATTCTTCGCAACGTCCACCTTTCACATTAAAGGAGAAACGTCCTGGTTTATATCCTCTGATTTTTGATTCTGGAAGACTTGAGAATATTGCACGAATGTCTGTAAACATCCCTGTATAAGTTGCAGGGTTTGAACGAGGTGTTCTACCAATCGGTCTTTGATCTATCTCAATGACCTTATCTAAATGTTCTAAGCCTTCAATAGACTTATAACTCATTGGCATTTTCTTCGAACGATAGAAGTGTTGATTCAGAATTGGGTAAAGCGTATCATGAATCAAGGTAGATTTTCCACTTCCCGAAACTCCCGATACGCAAATCATTTTCCCAAGCGGGAATTCTACACTGACATTTTTAAGATTATTTCCTGAAGCTCCTTTCAGAACTAATTTATGTCCATTCCCTTCTCTACGTTCTTTAGGAACAGCTATTTCCTTGACTCCATTTAAGAATTGTGCTGTCATGGAGTTTTGTGCAATGAACTTGGCAGGATTACCTTCAGCAACTACTTTTCCACCGTGAATACCAGCCCCTGGACCAATATCTAAAATGTGATCCGACTCAAGCATCATATCTTTATCATGCTCTACAACAACGACAGTGTTCCCTAAATCACGAAGGTCTTGAAGAGAACTGATCAGTTTCACATTATCTCTTTGGTGTAGCCCGATACTTGGCTCATCCAAAATATAAAGCACACCTACGAGCTGTGTACCAATCTGAGTAGCCAAACGAATACGCTGCGCTTCCCCACCCGAAAGAGTTTTTAGTGGTCTATTCAAATTTAAATATCCTAAACCAACGTTGAGTAGAAACCCTAATCGCTTTCTAATTTCTTTTAGAATCTCAGTAGCAATTGCATTTTGCCTTTCAGTCAGACGGTCTTCTAAGCCTTCAAACCACTGCCCTAGAGACTCCAAGTCCATTTCTGAGAGCTCTGCAATATTCTTATCTGCAATTTTAAAATGTAGAGATTCTTTCTTTAATCTCCCTCCATTACAGCTCGGACAAGTACTGATTACCGTAAACTCTTCAGCCCACTCACGTACTTTGTCAGAACCACTTTCTATATGCTTTCTGAGGTAATTAATTACCCCTTCAAATTTCGTATTCCATTCCGTTCCCGGATATTTCACCGATGCCAAGAACAATTCTTCATCAGAACCATACAGAAGTTGTTGCATTACTTCTTCAGGTAAATCTTTGATCGGTGTTGAAATATTGAATTTATAATGCTTCAATAGGGCATCAATCTTCTTGAAAATCCAAACATCTCTGTATTCTCCTAGCGGAGCAAGTGCTCCTCTACTAATGCTCAACTCTGGGTCTGGAATAATAGACTCTCTTGAGAATTCTTCTATTTGTCCTAAACCATTACATTCTGGACAAGCACCATACGGAGAGTTGAAAGAGAACATATTTGGCGCAGGCTCATCATATGAAATTCCTGACACAGGGTCCATCAAGAATTTTGAGAAATGTTGAACTTGCTTTTCTTCGGGAAGATCGGGGAAGTAGGCCATCATAATTCCTTTGGCTTGAACCATAGCCGTTTTGATGGATTGTACAATGCGGAATCTATCTTCCTCTTTTACGACAACTCTATCGATAACAATTTCTACATCATGTGTCTTGTATCGGTCAAGTTGCATTTTTGGAGCTATCTCTACAATTTCTCCATCTACACGAACCTTATTGTAACCTTGCTTTCTGATCTGAACAAATAGCTCACGGTAATGACCTTTACGACCTTTGACCACTGGAGCCAAAATCACCATTTTTTGATTAACAAACTTATCAAAGATCACTTCAATGATTTGATCTTCTGTTTGTTTGATCATCTCTTCACCAGAAATATAGGAATAAGCAATACCTGCACGTGCAAAAAGCAAACGCAAGAAATCATATACTTCAGTAGTTGTACCTACCGTAGAACGTGGGTTACGTGATGTTGTCTTCTGTTCGATAGAAATCACAGGACTCAAACCTTCAATTTTATCTACATCAGGACGTTCCATATTCCCGATAAATGAACGAGCGTAGGCAGAAAAACTCTCCATATAACGGCGTTGTCCTTCTGCATAAATCGTATCAAAAGCCAATGAAGATTTACCACTTCCACTGATTCCTGTTACAACCACAAGTTTATTTCTAGGAAAACTGACACTGATGTTTTTGAGGTTATTCTCTCTCGCCCCGTAGATCGCGATTTCCTCTTCTTGAAGATTTTTCTTGTCCGCTTTTTTCACGATTACCCGATTTATTTGTTGGTTCAACGGTAAAGGTAAGGATTTGTCTTGAATCTATTATAAAACAAACTACCCTTACCGTTAAGTAAACAACAGTAAGGGTAGATTGATTGGTATAAACTTTTTAAAGCTTAATTTCCAGAAAGGATTTTATTGTAACGTTCAGTATCATTCAATACATTGATTGCCTCTGTTAGGTCATCATCATAGTCAAATGAAGCTTCAATTTCTCCTCTCTGCAAGTAATATCTTTTCGCAATTTCTGTTTCTAAAATTGCTTTAATTTCATCTTTGAATTTGTACAAATCAGATGCTTTATCAGAAGATATTTTTTTAGAAAGTGCATCTATTTGCTCTTTGATTCCATCGTAATAACGATCTTCTTTAGCTGCATCTTCTAAACTGATAAGTGCATTTTCTACTTGGGTTTCGTAGTTGTAATCTTTTTCTTTTAACCACTCTACAAAGTCCTCGTACTCTTCATCTGTCAACTTAAACTCCTTTGCATCAGGAATTGTCTTTGTATTGAAATGAAAAACAGTAGCATAATCGAAGATGTGTCCTTTGAGTACCAATGCTCTAGTAATTTGAGCTGGCATTCTCATGTCTACAGTAATGTCTGGAGCTACTCCACCACCATCATACACTGTTCTGCCATTTGCAGTTTCAAAAGCAACTCTCAATGAATCTGGAACTTTGTTCGCATGCCCCTCTCCATCTCTGTGCGCATAGTCAATCGCTTGAATACATCTTCCGCTAGGAATATAATATTTGGCTACAGTAACTTTTAGTTTTGAGTTATATTCTAGGTCACGAGTAGCTTGTACCAAACCTTTTCCAAAAGAACGTTGGCCAACCAAGACCCCTCTGTCATAATCTTGAATCACTCCAGAAACAATTTCTGCTGCCGAAGCACTATTTCCATTGATCAGAACTGCTACAGGTATATCTACATCAATTGGACGATTATTACCTTTATGCGTTTTATTCCACTCTGTTCTTTTACCTTTCATCGTTACGATATCCGAACCTTTAGGTAAAAACATATTGGAAATATTCACAGCCTCTTGTAAAAGTCCTCCTGGGTTCCCACGTAAGTCGATAATGATTTTTTCAGCTCCTTGACTTTTCAAATCCTTCAAGGCTTCACCAACTTCTTTACTTGCTGTACGCGTAAAATCTGTTAACTGAATTAATCCGATATCATTATTAACCATACCGTAGTATGGTACATTTTTAAGCTGAATGTTTTCACGTACAAGGTCTACATTGAAAGGTTCATCAACCCCAAAACGTTTGATATTTAGAGTCACTTTTGACTTCGCTTGTCCTTTTAAAAATTTGCTTATCTCTTGTGTGTTGTTCTCATCTACAGTACGACCATCAACAGCCAAGATTTCATCTCCAATCTGAAGACCAGCCTTGTGCGCTGGATATCCTTCATTTGGCATCAACACTGTTACTTTTCCATTATGAGCACCAACAACAACCCCAAGTCCACCATATTCACCAGTGGTCATGGTACGATAATCTTCAATCTTATCTTCTGGAATATAATTCGTGTAAGGGTCTAAAGTCTGTAGCATAGCCTCAATCCCAGTATTCATAAGTGTAGTAGGATTGACATCTTCCACATAATAGCTATTCACTTCTTGATACAACTTGGCAAAGATTTGCATATTCTTTGCGATCTCGAAGTAACGATCTGTAGGTGTAAATGAAAAGAAGATTGCCGCAATACTCAGAAGCCCCCCGACAAGTAACTTGTGTTTCTTTTGCATGAGAATTATTTGTACGTAGGTTAATTGTTCAGATACATGATCGAGTAAGAAACTCCATGTATATCAATAAAGCCTAATGGCTGGTTGAAAATATTTAGTTTAAGTTACAAAATATTTAACCAGAAAATCATGAAGATAATTGGCCTTGTTTACATCTGTCAAAAATTGTGCTTTTTTAACAAACTAATCTAGGCTTTTTCTCCAAGTGTATATAGGAGTTTACGTAGTTTTCGATCCATTAGGTCAAAAGGTTCAATCTTTTTCCCTACATATACCACACCAATAGCATGTAATGAAGTTCCCGATTCTTCGAGAATTGCTTTGTGTAATCTATAATTTTCACGGATCATTCTTTTGATACGGTTTCGGTCTACGGCATGTTTAAAATTTCTTTTAGAAACCGAAACTAAAAATTCAGGGTATACAAAAGAAGTCGTCTCAGAGGATTGAGAAGATGGGAGGTAATATAATTTGAAAGGGTAAGAGAACACCGAAGAACCTTCGGTGAACATTTCTTGTATGACTTTACGGCTTTTCAATTTTTCCTTACGAGGAAAATTCTGCTGTCTCGTCTTTATTTTCATAGACAATGCCATAACAACCTTCCTGTCGGAAAAGAAAAAGGGGCATAATCCTTAAGATTATGCCTCAGCTTTTGCGTTTCTTTCGTAACGAGCCATTACAGTCTCAGCTTTCGCTACCTGACCTTTGTTGTAGTTCAAAGTCTCTTTGTTCTTTAGGATCTTTTTTGCTACTCTCTTTTTCATAATTCTAATATTTTGAAGTGATTGTTTACTTTACGAAGCTATTTAGCAATTACGCTTTGTGCTTTCTTTCGTCAGAAACAGTCAATTTTTTTCTTCCTTTTGCTCTTCTAGAAGCTAACACGTTTCTTCCACCTGGAGTAGACATTCTTGATTTGAATCCGTGCTTATTTTTTCTTTTTCTATTCGAAGGTTGAAATGTTCTTTTCATCTTTTCTCGCTATTAAATTTTTACGGCTTGCAAAGCTACATATTTATTTTTTAAATACCAATATAGCCTTCCGTTAATAGATTTATTTTCAAGATATTGCAATTAAAGCACCTCTAAATCGGTGTTTTATAGCGCTTTATTTAGAAAAATTAAAGCTTAAGAGGGCCTAATACAATCAAATTTACGGCTCAATTATTCCCCTTGATGGATATACTCACTCCTTCTGAATTGGTATACTTTAGGGTTAACGAACGCTCTTATACCTAAGTGTAGCATTCCCATATTGGTTCCTGAGTTTTTACGCCCAGTCCATGACAGTCTCGGACTTTTGCGATCACAACAGTTCCAATAAACCGTACCACAGTTGATTTGTTCGAGCACAAAATCTGCTTCTTCTTTTATATCTGAGAAAACCGAGGATGCCAAACCAAAGTTTGTATCATTCATAAAATGAATTGCCTCATGCGGACTAGCTACTTTTTGAATACCAATCACAGGTCCTAAGCTTTCATCCTTCATGATAAACATATCATGATTTGCATTCCCTAGAACCGTTGGCTCAAAGTAAAAACCATCTCTATCGATTCGTTTCCCTCCAGTATAGCAAACTGCTCCTTTCTCTAAAGCATCCTCAATATGTTCTTCAAGAAGTCTGATCTGACGTTCATGTATAAGAGGTCCTAAGAATGTATCTTTCTTTTGTGGATCGCCAACCTTGTACGTTTCTATTTGAGCCAAAAACTCTTCTATAAAGCGATCATAAATGGCATGATGTACATAAATTCTGGCTACAGAATTACAGCTTTGTCCATTGTTCTTAAATACAGCTCTTGCTATTTGCTTTACTGCCTTCAGCAAGTTTTCAATATGCTTAGAAACAAATACAGCATCTTTACCACTTAGTTCCATATGACATGGTACTATTCTGTGTGCAAGTTTATGCTGAATCTTTTTACCTGTACGGTGCGAAGCCTTTACAAAATAGGCATCAAGAGGCATATCTAAGATTTGCTTAGCGGTATCTCCATTTCCTATAATTGTTTTGAAAGCATTTTCGGGAATACCTGTATCATACAAGAGTTCTTGTAGCTTCAATCCACTCAAGAATGAGAATCTTGATGGTTTATACATTACAGCATTTCCAGAAAGCAATGCTGGAATGATCACATTTACGGCATATAAGTAAGGTCTACTCCAAGCGGCAATAACGCCAATGACTCCTTTAGGTTCGTATATTATTTTTTCCCTAAACTCATCATCTTCCACCAACACTTCATCTTGTAAATGTTGGATTGCATTGTTCAAGAAGTAAGCTATTCTATCTTTGGCGTCATTGATCTCTTCTATTGCTTGTAAAATAGGCTTTCCAGTCTCTTTTGTAACTATTTCTGCCAGCTTTTCTTTTTCTTGCTCAAGCAGTAAGTATAGTTTCTCAATACAAACAAGCCTACGGTCAATAGACGTCTTTTGCCATTCTTTCTGCCCGTCTCTCAAATGCTTGAGAATTGCAGATAAATCACGAGTTTCCTCGAATGTAGATATAACCTTTTGAGTAGACGGATTAACAGTTTCAAATACCATTACACTATTATTGTTTACACAAATTAGGTGTCAGCCCTAAAAAGATAACTTATTGCTGTTATACGCAATTCCGTTTTTTTCTTTACAGCTTAAACAAATTTTAAGTTTCTAGTTTAGAATTTTAATGAATCAACTAAGTCGTTAATCTATTTCTGTGCGATATTAAGCACTAGAGCGAATGGATAAAACTTTATCTTTAAATAAAATTGCATAAAAAAATCTCATGCTTATTTCAAACATGAGATTCTTTTGATTTGAGAAAACCAATTACCACAAAGGTGCTTGATAAACTTCTTCATCTACTAGTTTTTGGATTTTATCTACAGCGATTTCCTTATCTTCCTTATAAGTCACTCCAAACCATTTTGCATCGGTTGTCAGTACTTTAAATTTAGAAACGCCTTCTTGAATCATAGTATTTACTACTGATGGTAAATAAAACTCTGATTTCAATTCATTTCCTCTTGCTTTAATGAATAGCTCGAATTCTCTTTCAAAGTATTCAAACGCAGCAGGAGTAAAGCCCATCAAATTCATAGAAGCTACTGAGTCTGGAGAAAGCGTATGATCTTCTTGATCATCATCTCCTAAATACTCAATGTGATCTCCTACAGTCTTAATTTGTGTTCTCTCTGTGATAGACTCCAAATTATCTGCATTATCTACAACACAAATACCTCTTGATACAGAACCAAATTCCGATAATGTGTTTTCTAAGCGGTAACCAACCATACATTGCTCAGAGACATCTGATGGATTTAGTTTCACTAAGAAATCAGCCATTGTCTTAAATGCATCACTTCCATAGAAGTCATCGGCATTAATTACAGCAAAAGGTTCTTGAATTTTATCTTTAGCTACCATTACAGCGTGTCCTGTTCCCCAAGGTTTCACTCGGTCTGCAGGTAACTCCACTCCTTCTGGTAAATTATCCAACTCTTGGAAAACATATTCTACTTCAATTTTATCAGAGAATTTGTTAAAGATTTCATTCTTAAACTCTTCTTCTAAAGATTCTCTAATAACGAAGACCACTTTACCAAAGCCTGCTCTAATAGCATCGTAGATCGAATAATCAATAATTTTTTCTCCTGAAGGCCCAAACTTATCGATTTGCTTTAGTGACCCATATCTACTTCCCATGCCTGCGGCTAGTACTAAAAGCGTTGGTTTCATATTATATTTACAGTTCTTGATTTTGTCAAAGCACAAAATTCTTTTTGCAAAGAATTTGGCAAAGTTAATGATTTTCAGATTAATTGAAAGGGATTTCAAAGTGTAGAAAAGCGATTCATTAAAAAATGACTCCCTTTTATTCTTAAAAACAGAAGTTCTATTTAAATGATAAGAATCCGTCTATTTTTTTTCTCTATGCTGTTCATTTTTTCTTGTTACACATCGATTGGACAGGATATGAAAGCAGTTAAAAAACATATTAAATATTTATGTTCTCGAAAATTACATGGTAGAGGTTATACTTTCCAAGGTAGTGATAAAGCTGCGGAATATATCTTTAATTTTTACAAATCAAGGTCTCTAAAATCCTATACTGATTCATACTTTCAAGAATTCCCTCTGAGTATAAACACATTTCCTTTAAAGCCAAAACTCAAAATTGATGATAAGAAACTTAAAGTTGGAAGAGATTATATTCCTGTTTCTACATCTGCAAATGGCGAAGCTATAACCAATCTTTTATTCTTAGCCGATTCTATTTTTGAGAATCCACCAAACGACTTATCACATCTAAATTTAGAAGATCATGCGCTAGTCATATCCGATAATTATGCCAACAAACTCTTTACACTACCAAAGTCATTCGTTTCTCAATTGATAAGAGCAAAAGCCCTCATATTTTCTACTGACAAACTCACTATGGGAGTTGGCAGATATCAACTTCCAATCCCTCAATTCTATATTTTGGAAAAGCATATCAAAGATGGTGCTAAAATAGATTTTGAGCTCAAAACAGAATTCAAAGAAGATTATTTGAGTAAAAATGTCATCGGATATATCGAAGGGAGTAGTAAAAATGATTCGTCCATCGTTTTTTCAGCGCATTATGACCATTTAGGAAGCATTGGAAAAAAAGTCTATTTCCCTGGAGGGAATGACAATGCCAGTGGAGTAGCTATGATGTTGGAGTTAATAGATTTCTACACTAAAAATCCACCAAAGTATAATGTTGTTTTTATGGCATTCGGGGCTGAAGAAGTCGGGCTTATAGGTTCAAAATATTATGTAAGTCATCCGCTCTTTCCACTTGAAAAGATTCGTTTCTTAATCAATATAGATTTGATGGCTTCTGGAGAAGAAGGTATGACAGCTGTAAATGGAAGTATTTTTAAGAAAGAATTTGAAGCTATTAAACGCATTAATGACAAACACAGCTATTTACCTTTGATAAATGCTAGAGGTAAAGCGGCAAACTCTGACCATTACTTCTTTACCGAAACAGGTGTTCCTTCCTTTTTCTTTTACTTAATGGGAAATTGGAAAAACTATCATGACATCTACGACACAAGAAAACTTCCTCTTAATCGATTTTCTGAAACATTTCAGTTGATTGTAGACTTTGAAGAATATTTAGAAAGTGGAAAAATATAACAAACAATGGACTCTTTATCTCAATTTGTATTAGGTGCAGCAATCGGAGAAGTCACTTTAGGAAAAAAACTAGGAAATAAAGCTTTACTGCTAGGCGGAATTGCTGGTACTATTCCTGATTTGGATGTTCTCTTCAATCCTTTTTTAGATACAGTAGGCGAACTCACTTTTCATAGAAGTGTATCACATTCTTTACTCTTTATGGTCATTGGAGGATGGTTATTCGCTTGGCTTGCCAAAAAATGGTCTACATCTATTTCATTCAACCGATGGTATGTTTTCTTCTTTTTAGCCTTTTCAACACATAGTTTATTGGATTGTTGTACGACTTGGGGTACTCAACTTTTTTGGCCATTCTCTTCCTATGGTGTAGCATTTTATAATGTCTTTGTCGTTGACCCTCTTTACACTATTCCATTTTTAATAGCATTACCTATTCTCTTATTTCTAAAAAAGGAAAATCCTACTAGACAGAAATTAGTGAATCTTGCTTTAGGCTTAAGCACATTATATCTCATTTTCGGATTTAGTATGCAACAAATCGCGACAAGTCACTTTAAAACTGCATTGGAAGATAAAGGTGTAAAAATCAATAGGTATATCACAAAACCAACTCCATTCAATACACTTCTATGGAGTATTACTGCCGAAACGGAAGAAGGTTACTACACTGGTTTTTATTCTGTTTTAGATGATAGTCAAAACGAAATATCATTTGGCTTTGCGCCTAAAAATCATGATTTATTAAAACCATATTCTGACCATAAAGACCTCCAACGTTTACTCCAAGTGACAAAAGGTTTTTATACTGTAGAAAAAGCAGGTGAAAAGCTATTGGTCAATGATCTCAGGTTTGGACAATTCAATGGTTGGCTAGAAGCAGATGAAGCTCCCGAATATGTTTTCATTTATCAAGTCATTCCTTCCGAAGATGGTATTTTCATTACCCAAGATGATTATAGAAAAGTACCTGATGAAGCTTATATGAAAGAATTTTTCAATAGAGTTGCTGGAAAATAGATTAAAATAAAAAAGGAGTGATTAACTAAATTAATCACTCCTTTTAAAAACACTAAAACATAGTGTTATGGGATTGGAATTGTATTACTATCTTTTGGTGTAGACAATACGACCATAGACTGTACATCATCAATTTCCTCAATAGCACTGATCTTATCCAGTAATACTTTCTGATAAGTTTCAATATCTGAAGTAATGATTTTCAGTAAGTAATGGCTATTTCCTGTTACTTGATGACATTCAATCACTTCAGGAATCTCATTTGCCTTTCTCAAGAACTCTTCCGTATTTTCCTTGTTGTACTTAGCCAACTTCACATTTACAAATGTTGTCACACCAAGCCCTAAAGCTTTAGTATTCAATTTAGCGTGATAACTCTGTATAATCCCCGCATTCTCAAGCTTTTTAACTCTCTCCAAAGTCGGAGCTGGAGACAGTTCAATATCTTTTGACAATTGCGCATTTGTAATTTTTGCATGACGCTGAAGGATATCGAGTATCTTTCTATCTGTCATATCTAACTTTGCAGACGCACTCATGATCTTCGTGGTTTTAAATGGTTAAAAAACTCCTGCTTATACCTTAATGTCGGAAAAAATGGAGTATCAATTTACTTGTGCTATAAATCCTCTCTTCTATAGTCAAAACAAATATATTGATAAATTATTCTGCATTCAATCTATTTAATGAAAAATAATTCTCCCTATATCTTATTCCACCTTATTTTATTACAAAACGATGACTTTAATTCCCTGTAAGAAACAATTCTGCTCTTAAATAGAAGTCGTAATCAGTATCAATGATGCAAATGTAAAATTTTTGAGAAAAAAGGCACAAGTAATAATTAAATATTTCCTAAGTCAACATAAAAGATTGTTTTGCTTATCCCTCAGAAGATTGATTATTTATTTTGGCCTTCGTCTTCTTTGAAGTATGTAAAAAAATTCTGAGTACTATAAACTTGAGGTACTTGATCCTGTTTTTTCACTTTTTTAGGATAGTTTCCACAGCCCAAATGAGTAAACTTAGGATTGAGAATATTGGCTCTATGTGGCTTGGAGTCCATCCACATTTTTACTATTTGCACTGCCATTTTTGCATAAGTTCTGATCGTTATAGGCTTCCCTTGATACTCTAAACTAAAATAACCCTTATTTACAGATGGAGGAAAGTACGATTGGTCTTCAAGTGGATACATCAAGCCAATTGCTATATTTTCGGCACAAACTTGCCAATGTACGCCTTCTTTTTCTAAACGCTTTGAAGTTGTTTCTCTTCCTTTTTGAGGGTTTGAATGACTAAAAAAATCACCTTTTGACATGTCTTCCGAATGAAGAAGGCTTGCCCTCTCGGCTTCTTTAGAATAAATGAATAAAGGAAGTTTTTTCTTTGCTCGCTCTCTGTTTGTTTCATAAAAAATAGCGGCATTTAGAAGAGGAATATCAAGTGTTTTTGAGTCTAGATTTTCTGAAAAGGCTTCATAAGAAGTATAACTTTTATAAGTATACTGATCATACATTTCTACATTCCAAGCTGATCGTTCACTAGAATTAAAACTTGTGAACAATAGCAAAAAACTAAGGCATACAATAATACTTAACTTCTTATTTCTCATTGTGTCAACTACCACTCTACTTTGATTCTATATTAAGAACGTTAGAATCAGAATTTTAATATAAACTCTGTTCCTTCTCCAACCTTTGAGTGGACAGTTATGGTTCCTTTATGGTATCGCATAATTTGTTTTGACAAACTTAAACCGATACCTGAACCCTTTGGTTTTGTTGTGAAAAATGGAATGAATATACGGTCTAGTGCTTCACTATCAATCCCTGCACCATTGTCACGAACTTTAATTTCAGGCTTACCTGTTTGCGGATTAACCTTAGCTTTTAAGGTAATACATTTAGGCTCTGACTTTGTTTGAGTCTCAAAAGATTGAATCGCATTTTTGACCATATTGATCAGAACTTGCTCAATTTGCCCTGCGTCAACAGTTATCAGAAGAGACTCTGGATCAACGATTGTATTCAATGAAATATCACACCCATTGCACTCCGAATCCATGAGCAAACGGATATGAGCAAATATATCTTCGACTCTCGTATGAGCTAATTTAGGTTCTGGTACATGAGTCAGACTTCTAAATTCATTTACAAATCTGATCAATGACTCACTTCTTTTTTGGATAACTTGAACAGCCTCTGTAAAATCTTCTAGTTCTTCTTTCTCAATATCATCTTCTTTCTCCATCAAATATTCAAGCTCTCCTTCCAATGTACCTGCTAAAGAAGAGACAGGCGTTACAGAGTTCATAATTTCATGTGTCAAAACTCGAATTAAGTTTTGCCATGCTTCCATTTCCTGTTCTTCTAATTCATTATGAATATTCTGAAAAGTGGCTAATTTATATTCTTTCCCTTGAAGATAAAGTTCGATAACATAGATAGCTAGCTGTACTTTCTCTTTCCCTACTTGTACTCTCACTAACGTTCTGGCTCCTGTTTTCAGATTCTTTAATGCCTCATAAAGTTCTTCACTAAAGTCTTCCAATTCGTGTACAAAACGAATCGATTGAAAACGAAGAAGTCTTTTTGCTGCATTGTTAACTATCTGAATTTTACCTTGAGAATCGAAAGACAAAACACCAATTCCTACATGATGAATGATGTTTTTCAAGTATTGATAATGAGATTCTTTTTCAGCTCTAATTTCTCTAAAACGGGCTAATACTTTATTAAACTCTTGGTTCAAATCAGCAAATGAAGCATCCGTATTTTCAGAACGGTAGGTACTCGAAAGATCATCATAACGAATAGAATTGAAAAAGCTGATCATTTCTTGATTTGAACGATCAACCAAATTTATCAATGCTAAAGTCTGATAAACAACCAAAATACCCAATAGAATACCTGTTCCATACATATGCTCATAAAAGAGCGCAGTCATGAAATAGATACTAACACAAAGCCCAAGTACGCGGGCAATTATATTTTGTCTGAAATTCTTAAAGCCCATGCTTCTCCAATCGTCTGTATAAAGATGCTCTCGTCAAGCCCAAAGCTTTAGCTGCTTTTGAAATATTCCCAGAATGCTTACTAATCACTTTCTGGATCACCATTTTCTCTACTGTTTCCAAGTCATATTCTGAGAATTCAAACTCTGCTTCATCACTTTTCTCAATTAAGAACATGAAATCAACAGGTTGTAAAACATCTCCATCTGCCATAATCACGGCTCTTTCGATGGCGTGTTGCAACTCTCTGATATTTCCTGGCCAATGGTATTTCTGTAGTTTCTTTAAAGCTTGTGCCGAAAGATCTCTGATGTCTTTTCTATACTTTTTACTGTACAACTGTGTGAAGTGAGTAGCCAAAGCAGGAATATCCGAAGCTCTTTCACGAAGTGCTGGCAGATTTATTTCTACCGTATTCATACGGTAGAGCAAATCTTGACGGAATTCGTTACGCTCAACCATTTCATGTAAGTGCATATTTGTAGCACAGATCAGACGGATGTCGATCGGAATTACCTTATTCGCTCCTACACGAGTTACTTCTCTTTTCTGAAGTACAGTCAACAGCTTAGACTGCAAAGGCATTGATAGGTTACCGATTTCATCTAA
The DNA here is from genome assembly GCF_003149185.1 of Sediminitomix flava. Taxonomy (NCBI): domain Bacteria; kingdom Pseudomonadati; phylum Bacteroidota; class Cytophagia; order Cytophagales; family Flammeovirgaceae; genus Sediminitomix; species Sediminitomix flava. The sequence goes on from NZ_QGDO01000011.1 coordinate 34,606, forward strand.
AAAAAGTGTTCCTGAGTTCGCAATCTCAAAACGCCCTGCCCGATCTTCTTTCGCATCGGTAAAAGCTCCTTTTTTATGTCCGAATAACTCACTTTCAAAAAGTGTTTCAGTAACCGCACCCATATCTACACTGATAAAGACATTGTCTTGTCTCAGTGAATTTTCATGAATGGTTTTTGCAATTACTTCTTTTCCCGTTCCGTTTTCTCCCAAGATCAATACATTGGCATCTGTCTGTGCAACTTTATTGATAAGGTTGAATACATCTACCATCTTTTCAGAATTTCCGACGATAGTTGTCTCACCACTTGACTGCTTTAGAGCTGTAGTTAATTGTGCTTTTTCAGCCTTCAAATCCTCCACTTGGTTGTAAGATTTTCTGAGCTTTACCGCAGAAGTTAGCGTAGCAATCAACTTTTCATTTTGCCATGGTTTCATTACAAAATCAGTTGCACCAGCTTTCAGCGAACGGACAGCCATTTCTACATCACCGTAAGCCGTAATCATGATTACAACTGCTTTCGGATCAATTTCCAAGATTTGTTCTAGCCAATGAAATCCTTCTTTACCCGAAACTGTATCACGAGTAAAGTTCATATCTAAAAGAATAACATCGTATGAATCATGATTCAGAAGAAAAGGGATTTTACCCGGATTTTTCTCAACTTGTACCAAATCTGCATGCTTTTTAAGTAGCATTTTGGCAGCAATCAATATATCTTCATTATCATCTACGATGAGGATTTTGCCTAGTGGCTTGCCCATAACAATTAAGTATTTAAATCAAGTAATAAACGGTCGGAAAAAGCGAACTTCGCTGTTAAAGTCTTTAGGTGGTTAAAAAAAGAAACTATATTTCTAGCATACCTCAAAAGAAATCCCTCTCAATATTTATAACAAAATATTCACAAAGCTCGATAGTGTCTAAAAATAAGAAGTATTTATGGTTTTTGCAGAAAAAATCACCTTTGAAGATTTACGCGCAACGTTAAAAAAAGTTTAAAAAAATAGCATCATACTTCCTTTTCACCTCATTTAGAGACTTGTTTTCCTTATTTAAAAAATTGTTTATTCGTACCAAAGTAAGTTCTTGAAGGAAGTGAGTATCTAAGAAAATGTGTTTTTGAAGTATTTTTATTGTATGAAGTATGCAAAAGAATATGTAAATAAATCATACTGGATTAGACTCTCAGACCCATACGGAGACTACTCGATGGAACAACGTATTTTGGTCTTCTGTAACCTTGCCGCAACTATTGGGAGTTCCTTATTTGCTTGCTTCGAAATCTTCAATGCTAACTGCCCTTACCAAATTACGTTTAAGGTATCTATCGCCCTTAGTTTCTTTCTCGCTTTCTTTCTAAGTAGAAATAGAAGAAAATTTTATCTCCCTTTTTTTATTCAAGGGTTCAACAATACCATTTTCACAATTAATGCTTGGCTCAACGATGGTGGTCTTGAAGGCATCGCTCCCCTCATGTTCGTTATCTCGATTGTCGTTTATGCTCAACTCCTAAAATCAATATACTTCCCATATGTAGCTATATTCTTTTGCTTCTTACTTCTTGCACTCACACTCTACTCTCTCAATTTCCAAATTGAGGATTTCTTTAAACTCGATATCATCCTCCAACAACGTTTTGCCTTTACTATGATCATCATGCCCCTTGTGGGAGGTATTGTCTCGACATTCAGATCTACCATTGAGATTTATCGCAAAAAAATATCGAAACAAAACCAAGGGCTAAAAAAGAGTCAGAAAAAGTATAAAGAACTTATTGAATCGATCAAAGACAATTTCTTTCTAGCAACCCTAGATCATGAGCAGAACTTAACTTATGTCAGTCCTTCTATTGAAAACATTCTAGGTTATCAAAAAGATGAACTTTCTTCATTAAAAGACATCTTACTGAATGGTAAATCACTCGAAGATTTATTTCTAGAAAAAGAAATTGAGGTTAGAGCTGCTGATGAAAGTATACATTACATGACCATAGCTGTCAATAAAAAAATTGAAGATGGCATACTAAAAGGATACGAATGCGTGGTACAAGATATAACTGCAAGAATTCGTCATGAACAAAGCTATCAGAAAACTATCCAAGAACATGAGGAGCTTATAAAACTCAAGTCCAAGTTTTTGTCTATGGTTTCACATCAGTTCAGAACTCCTTTAGCCGTTATTCATTCTTCTATTGACCTGATTGAATTTCATATTAAAAAACACGCAGAATCAGCACTCAACATTAACAGACACACTCTTCAAATTCATCAAGCCCTTGAGCAATTGACAAACCTTATGGAAAACCTTCTAACGAAGGATAAAATTGAGGCTAAAACAATTCATTTCTCTCCTTCTGTTATTTGCTTTAATCTGCTAGTTAAAAAAATCATAACGCAATATGATCTTCTCTTAACTGATGAGCAGAAAATTGAACTTGAAATAAGAGGTGAGTCAAAAACAATGTGGATGGATGGTAAGCTTGCAGAAAATATCGTTTCTAATCTTTTCTCAAATGCCGTCAAATACTCTAAAGGAAAAAAGAGTCCGAAAGCAATTATTCAGTATCAAGAAACATCAATGATTTTTCAAGTTCAAGACTTCGGGATTGGTATTGCGAAAGAGGATATTCCTAATCTTTTTCAGCCTTTCTTCAGAGCTAAAAACACTGAAAATTTCAAAGGAACTGGTGTTGGACTTTCAGTCGTTAAAGAGTTTGTTGATTTACATGAGGGAAAAATTGAAGTAGATAGTGAACAAGGTGTACAGACTACTTTCACGATTACCTTCCCATATTTAAAAGAAAAATAGCGTGTTCATTCAAAGTAATAATGGCTTAGGATATCTGCATCTCATCGTTTACCTTCATAGTTTATTATAATAGCAAACTTTTTAATAATGAGATTATTTTTAAACTTTCTGACTGTTCTCAGCTTATTTTCTACCACAATGGTAGCACAAGAAGTTGATCAATCTAAAAACTTTCTTTATTTCTTTAATGGCACTGTTCAATACGCAAAAACTATCGACTACAAGAGACCTGTATTTTTAGGTTCTGCGTCATTCAGAGTAGACCAAGACAAGCAAGCTGTAACCAACGTCAAGTTTTACAAAAACGAAACGGGATTTTTTGCAAACACTGTAAACATTACAGGCAGTAATCTTTTCAGCGAACGAATCCGAAAAGGTAAAATCAACTTGTACGAGACTGCACAAACCGTTTACAATCCGGGAACATACAATGCTGGTACTGGAATGTTTATGGGAGGCGGAGGTTCTTCTACAAAGTTGAAGTATTATTACAACAAGGGCTTTGAAGATCTCAAAAGAGCAAACTACACAAACCTTCTTGTAGATTTGGCTGACAACCCTGAAAGTATGAAACACATGCTTGAATATAAGAAGGTCAAAAATACGCAAACAGGATTCATTGTTGCTGGCTCAGGATTAGTTCTGGTCGGAATCATCAAATTCTTATCTAGTAGCAGTAATGAAACTAATGACACTTCATCTATGTCTTCTAGCTATGATCCTTATTCAACTAACTCATCTTCTTCATCTCTTTCATCTGGACAAACCACTGGGATTGCCTTAACACTACTTGGAGCAGGATTGAACTGGATTGGGTATTTCACAGGATTGAAAAAATATGATCATCTTTCTAATGCGATTGATGCCTACAATAGATAATTTCCTAAATACTAAAAGTCAGTAGCTATAACGCTACTGACTTTTATCTCTCTCTAACTTTTTCTAGTAGCTTTTCCTTTCAGACCAGTCATCTTGTGGAGACACAGTATAACGTCCTTCTACTTGATCCCATAAATATCTATCTCCCATCATTTCTCGAATTCTACTGTCTGAGGTTGAAGCTGAAGCGCCATCTTTTCCTGTTGACTTTCTTTGCCACCAACTTATCGTACATTCTACTGGTGGATCAAATGCCATACTCCAAAAATAATGATGCCTTACATAGACATGTTTATTTGCAATATCAAAGCCATTCAAGTACCAAAGCCGAAGTTGAACGAGTGCAACATCACTTTCAAATGAGGTATTTTGGTCTCCAATACCTAAATCTAAAATGGCAGAAGATCGATACCATGTAACTGCTGTATTGTGATTATTAATCAACTCTCTCCCATACCAACGGCAGCGTTCACCTGTCCAATCATCATTACCATCACCATTTTCATCTCCCAAATAGCTTTTCGCTGATTTACTCCAAAAAGGATCTAACAATTCTATACGTTTAGGTACTAATTGACTATGTCCATTTTCATCTAGTAAATGAGCGACATTCAGAGCCAATTGATTCCCTAAAGAGTGACCAGAAAGTCTAAAATTGCCACTCGAGTTATTTTGTAGTACTGCGGCTACCTGCTCAAAAGCCATCTGACTTACACTCACATTTAATGAAGAACTATTTGCATAGCTCCCGTCCGATTTTCGATAACGCATTCCTCTTGGTCCATTAGCCGACCATATTTTAGCTTCAGCATCTTTCACTTCCGCCTCATTCGCAAACTGATCCCAATAAAATACACCGACATTCCAGCCTTGTGCTTTCCATGCTTCCATGGTATTGACATCTACATTCAGCGAACTATTTGTCAATTGAAATGACTCTCGCTCATCTGAGTTAGGTTGCCATCCATGAAAATGAATGATTGTTGGTTTATGATTAGAATAATAATTGGATGGGACATTCTCTACTTGCCCCGTTGAATGATTAAAGCCAGAAAGACTTTGCCCGTTTCCATCAAACCAATACAAGCCATAGTCCAAGCCTGTTGCAGCTCTTTTGGCTATTGATTGTTGATTAGAGTTTTCTTCTTCAAATGGTTTGAATTGGTCGTTTTTTGTACAAGACGTAACAAAAAGTAATAGGCAAATGATGCCTATAGGTAGTTTTAGTGATTTCATTTGTGTTAATGGATTGAGTAAAAAATCCTTTTTTGATGCACTGTAATTTTATAAGTGTCGATGAAAGATGAGTTAATTGAGAGAGAGATAGTTTTTCATCGATCTATATAAAAATTAAGTAGAATAATAGGATAAGACAAGATGGATTTTCAATTCCTTAGATTAATCTAATTTGAATTTGAGCTTAAAAATGAGGGATTTATAGGCGAATTATGTTAATTAACAGGCATTATTAGCTTTTACTTAGGTTTTTGAAAATCAAACACCTACTTTAAAAACGAACTTTTTAAATACAACTTTTAGACTAATACTTTTTTGAAATGAAAAACTTTTTAAAAACACTTTCATCATCACTCATTTTATTGTCATTCACCATGCTTTTTAGCTGTGAGCCTAGCCCTCGAAAAGTAAATGTGAAAATCGACAATGAATTCGTAAAGAATAATAAAGTTATTCTCGATGACTCTATCCGAATCCCCTTTTACAAAACGGACAACGAGTTTGCGAATATGGTCTTGATGTCTGGTGAACATCATGTAAGCGTAAATGATGGCCCTAAAATGCCTTTTACAGTTGGTATTGATGGAGGAATCCTAAATGTAAGTAGAAGAGATTTCGTCATCTACAGCATCAAGTACGAAATGGGGAACCCTAATCCTCTTGCAGGACTTCTTGGTAACAACGTAGATATCCCTGAAGAGCTAGCTGCACAGCTAAATTCAACGGTAGTAGAGTATGAAGTTCCTTTACTTGTAGATGGCTATGTGGTCTACAATAAGACTCTAGCTGAATCTCAAGAAGACTTAAAAAAGGTTCTGAAAACCAAATCTAAAAGTAAATTCGATACACATCTAGTTTTTGTTCCTGCAGCTGAGTTGTTCATTCACAAAACTTGGGATTTTGATATCCATGAAACAGCTCCAGAACAAGTTGAGATGAGAGTAGAAGAAGGACAACGATATGCCAAAACTTACCGTTCTTCAATTATGGAAGCAACTACCTTCCCTCTTTATGCTATGTTCTCTGGCGAATACAATGTAGAAAAAATCACAGATGAAGAACTTGCTTCTACCATTGGAAACTGGTAGTCTCAATTAGAGTTTTAAGGACAAAAAAAGGCAGTGCACACAAATAATTGCGTACACTGCCAAAACTCTATGTTGAAAGATTAAAATACTTTCCTTAAACTTTAAACTGTAGCTTTAACGACGTCTTCCTCTGTCTCTTCCAATAGAACTTCCATGATATTGAAAGCAGCTTCTCTACCGTCTAAAGCAGCTGTTACAACCAAGTCAGCACCACGAACAGTATCACCTCCTGCATAAACTCCTTTCTTAGAAGTTTCTAACTTATCGTTAGTTACAATTGCGCCCCATTCGTTTGTATCAATGCCATTCGCATTTAGATACTTACTACGCTCGTTGTCAAAACCTAGCGCAAGAATTACGATATCAGCTTCTTCGAAATGCTCACTTCCAGCTACTTCTGAAGCTCTTTGTCTTCCTGAAGCATCTGCTTCGCTCAGTTGCATATTTACAAACTCAACAGCTGTGATATTTCCTGCTTCATCAACTTGGAAACGTTTTGGTTGCTCCAAGAACCTGAATTCTACACCTTCTTCTTTGGCTGCTGCAACCTCTTTACGGCTACCCGGCATATTTATTTCATCACGACGATAGAAACATCTTACCGAAGCAGCATTTTCACGGATTGAAGTACGCACACAGTCCATTGCTGTATCACCACCACCAATCACGATGACATTCTTTCCTTTTACATCGTACTTTTTATCGTACATTTTCTCATCCAATTTCTTTTGCGTATTGGTCAAGAAAGGAACAGCCATGTAAAGGTTGTCTGTATTATAATTCTCGTCTGAAAGAACTTTACCTTGTGTAGCCCCAATTCCCATGAACACCGCATCATGCTTATCATAGATTTCTTGGAAAGTAACATCTTTTCCAATCTCGGTGCTAAGGTGAAGCTCCATACCTGCTTCAAGCAAAGAATTTACTCTTCGCTCAACAGCTTTTTTCTCCAATTTGAAACCAGGAATACCGTAAGTCAAAAGACCTCCAGCAGCATCTGCTTTCTCATAAACTACAGGTGTAATCCCTGCTCTCAACAAGAAAGTTGCACACGAAAGACCTGCAGGTCCTGATCCGATAATTGCTACTTTATGTCCTGTTTTTTGAGAAGCAAACTCAGGTTTTAAACCTGCTTCAAATCCTCTTTCAGAAATGGCTACTTCAATTGAACCAATCGTAATTGCTCCGATTGTATGCTCATCATTTCCATCATTCAAAGTACAAGCTCCTTCACACAGACGATCTTGCGGACAAATACGTCCTAAAATCTCTGGAAATGGAGATGTTTCGTTTGAAATACGGAAGGCCAATTCCAAATCTTTTTGTGCAATGAACTTAAGCCATTGCGGAATATTATTGCTCAAAGGACAGCCCGATGCACTACAGTAAGGGTTTCCACACTGAACACAACGACTTGCCTGTGAGCGTGCTTCCTCCTTAGTGTACTGATGACTGATTTCTCTGAAATTATCTACACGTTCGTTAGTTGGTTTCAACTGCGGAACGATTCGTTCTATTTTAGTGAATTCCTGCATTTGTTCTTTGGTTAATTAAGATGTTGTGATGAAATAAACACATCCCTTATTCAGCTTGATTCTGCACTAGACTTCTTCATTTTACTGTAGTTATCTCTTTTTTCTTTTGGCTTGACCCAAAAGAAACAAAAAGTCAAGGCTAAAATACTTCACCTAAATTCTATTACATTTTCGCTAAAAACCCTAAACTCGCTTCGCTCAAACATAGTGTTTTTTAACGCTTTCATTTCATATAATTCTTTACGGCTACGTATCTAATGCCACTTTTATAATCACCTCAATAAGCGGGCTGTTTGCCCCACGTGAGAAGCTTAGGCTGTCTTGTGGGAAGTAGATTCGATGGGGCTTGACTTTTTTTGCTTCGTTTTTTGTGTCAAGACAAAAAATGAAGGCTGCAATTCCTTAAGAATCTACTTTGTCCGCTGAGATAGACTATAATTAAATGATACTACAATCAATCTAGTATAATCCTACTTTCAAAGGTTTGATCGAGAATACCCCATTAATCTCCTTCCATAGGGTTAAGAGGAGCTTTCATGTCTTTGGACGTAACCAAATAGAAATTACGTGACTCCTCACGGAAATTATCCAAAATGCGTTTTGCTTTTTCACTTGACGTACGGTAGTGATAGCTTCTCAAGATACGTAGTAAGTAATAACGAGCCTCATCTTGATCATCTGTATCAATACGCTCAGCTTTGATCAACTCTTGGTTCATCTTATCTACGAACTTACGATCAGGGTCATAAACAAATGCAGCTCCACCTGTCATACCTGCACCGAAGTTGTATCCTGTTTCACCCAAAATCACTACTGTACCACCTGTCATATATTCACAAGCGTGGTCTCCTGTACCTTCTACTACAGCTAGGGCTCCTGAGTTTCTTACACCGAAACGCTCACCTACAGTACCCGCTACAAATAGTTTACCACCTGTTGCTCCGTAAAGACAAGTATTACCTGCTAATCCTCTAGCCCCAGACAAGTCACTTGAAGTGATGATGATCTGTCCTCCACGCATACCTTTACCAACATAATCATTGGCTTGACCGTAAAGTTTCAACATCATACCTCTAACAAGGAATGCTCCGAATGATTGCCCTGCCGTACCTGTTAGGTTTAGCGTAATCAATTCTTTAGTCAATCCTTTATCGCCGTAATGACCTGCAATTTCACCGCTAATCATTGCACCAAAGCTTCGGTTTGTATTGACAATTTTCTTGTCCAATACCACTTTCTGATGTGGTGCTCTAATCACTGGCTCAAGTTCTTTCAAAATCGCTTTTTCATACACATTGTCATCCCAAGGTGTATTGCGTTTTGACTGACGAACATTAAATCCTTCGCCATTATATAATACATCACTGAAGTCAAATTTCTTCGCAAACTCATCGTTGATTACTTTCAACAAGTGTGTCTGACCGATAATATCATCCAGTTTTTTATAGCCTAATTCTGCTAAAATCTGACGAACTTCTTCTCCTACTGCTGTTAGATAGTTTACAATACCCTTTACAGTACCCACATAATATGCTCTCAACATTTCATCTTGTGTAGCAACACCTACACTACATTTGTTGAGGTGACATACACGAAGGATTTTACATCCAACAGTTGTCAAGATTGTTGTACCGAAAGCATAACTCTCTGCTCCAAGAATTGCAGCTTTTACGATGTCAAGACCTGTTTTCAGACCTCCATCTGTTTGCAATTCTACATTTCCACGAAGACCATTCGCTTTCAAAGCATTGTGTGCTTCACTCAAACCAAGCTCCCAAGGGTTACCTGCAAACTTGATCGAACCTAGTTGTGCAGCTCCAGTACCTCCGTCAGCTCCAGAGATAATGATCTTATCGGCATAAGCTTTAGCTACCCCTACTGCAATTGTACCTACACCTGCACTAGATACTAGTTTTACAGAAACTCTTGCTTTCGGGTTCACTTGCTTCAAGTCGAAGATCAACTGTGCTAAATCCTCTATCGAGTAGATATCGTGGTGAGGAGGTGGAGAGATCAAGGTTACTCCCGGGATAGTACAGCGAAGTGTAGCGATGAGAGGCGTCACTTTAGAACCTGGCAATTGCCCACCTTCTCCAGGCTTGGCTCCTTGTGCCACCTTGATTTGAATCTCTTCTGCACTACGTAAGTATTCAGGAGTCACCCCGAAACGTCCGGAAGCAATCTGCTTGATCTTAGAGTTCAAGTTCGTGCCGAAACGTCTTTTAGCTTCCCCACCTTCTCCCGAGTTGGACTGACCGCCCAATTGGTTCATAGCTTCTGCAATTGCTTCATGAGCTTCTGGAGAAATAGATCCCAAACTCATGGCAGCAGATGCAAAACGCCAAGTAATATCTTTCAGTGGTTCAACTTCGTCTATTGAGATAGAAGGTCTTTCAGAATTAAATTCGAAGAAATCTCGAATCATCTTCTGCCCTCTATGATTTATTCTATCCTTGAATTCTTCATAAGCCTCTGGCGTACCCTTACGTGCAATCTTGTGGATTTGCTGTGCAACTTCTGGAGAGAAGTCATGGTACTCGCCATTGTCCATGTACTTATAGAAACTACCTACCTCTAATGGGTACATACGTTTCATATAATGACGTTTGAACGCTTGCTTATGATTTTTATGAATTCTGAATTCGATATCATCAAATGATAATCCTTTCAGAAGTCCTACAGATGAAGTAAAACACATTGATCTTACTTCTTCACTCAAACCAACCACATCAAACAATGCCGAATTTTGGTAACTATCCAAAGTAGAAATACCCATTTTCGACATGATCTTCAATAGACCAAGGTTGATTGCCTTCTGAGTTTTCTGAAGAACTTTCTTCTGTTCTTGCCAACAATCTTCCTTCTTACGTTTAGCCAATTGCATTACTGTTGACCAAAGCAAATAAGGATAAACTGCTGTAGCTCCATAACCCAACATTACTGCTGCAGAGTGAGAGTCATAAACTTCACCCGTAATTGCAACGATTGAAACAGCTCCTCTGATTCTTTTCTCAGCTAACAATTGATTGACATAACCCACCACCATAGCCATCGGAATCAAACGGTTTTTACCATCTAATGATCTATCATCAAAATAGATGATCCCTGCCTTATCGTCTCTTACAGCTTTAACTACTGCTTCACCTAAATCAACCAAAGATTGTTTCAAGTCTTTTTTGAAAGTAGTAGAGAAAACAGCACTCTTATATACTGGGTCATAAAGGAAATTCCCCTTTTCTCCATGTGCCTTCAAGACATTCATTTTTTCGAAAGAAAGCAATGGATTCATTGTCTTCAGACGGTGACTACCATCAGGACCATTACGCAATGGGTTGTTTCTTGGTCCGAAAGTAACCGAAGTCGACATTACAATACGCTCACGTAGTGGGTCAATCGGAGGATTGGTTACTTGAGCAAATTTTTGACGGAAGAAATCGGTAAAACTACGTTGTACAGTAGAGAAACATGCCAAAGGCGTATCATCACCCATAGAACCTGTTTCCTCTTTTCCTTTTTCTACCATTGGTGCGATTACTTGCTCTACCACTTCGTTCGTGAAGTTGTGGTATCGCTGCATATCCACCATGTTATCATATGAATAATCGGCAAAGTCTGTAAAGTTCTTTCCGATATGATCTTTCAAATAATAGTTATTCTGACGAAGCCATTTTCCCCAAGGACGTTGATCTTTCAAATAATCATTTACTTCCTCATTTTTCAGGATTCGACCATATTTCAAGTCGATAGCCATCATCTCGCCACCTTTCAAACGACCTTGTTCTACGATATCTTCATCATCGATATCAACCACACCATATTCACTGGCGATTACAACACGGTCATCTTTAGTGATGATATATTTTGCTGGTCTCAGACCATTTCTATCAATCATACATGCGATGTAACGTCCGTCAGTAAGGTTTACTGCCGCAGGACCATCCCATGCTTCAAAGTTACTTGACAAATACTCGTAGAAGTCACGTAATTTTGAATCAATCATTGGCGCATTTTGCCAAGGCGCAGGAATTACACAACGAGCTGCCTTGAAGAAGTCAACACCCGCTTGTACCAAAAACTCAAAGAAGTTATCTAAACTCGCACTATCACTTGCACCTTCTGTCAGAATTGGAAAAATTCTGTCTAACTCTTCTTTTGAGAACACAAGACTCTCCATCAGTTCTTCACTGACCTTAACATTGAACCTGTTTGCCTGAATAGAGTTGATTTCGCCATTATGGGCTAAAGTTCTGAAAGGTTGAGCTAGAGGCCAACGAGGGAGTGTATTTGTTGAGAATCTTTGGTGGAAAAGAGCAAAACTCACTTCAAAATCATCTTCACTCAAATCAAGGTAGAAATCCTTGATTACGGTAGGCATTACCAAACCTTTGTATGAGATTACTCGATCTGAGAATGAACAGATATAGAAATCTTCTTCATCCTTGAGCGCATGCTCAACTTCTTTTCTTACTAAATATAATAATGAAGAGAAACGACGAGTTGAAATCAAGCTATTCGGGATAACAAAAGCTTGTGTGATATTAGGTAGTGTTTCTTTGGCTTGCTCTCCAAGTGGTTGAGTATCTACAGGTACTTCTCTGAAGAATAATACGCGTAAATCACTTTTCTCACAATACTCACAAAATACCTCTTTCTGACGTTCGTTCGTGAGGAACATCATGGCAATTGCATAGGTTTCGGGAAGGTCGAAACCATTAAGTTCAGCTACTCGATTCATAAACTGATGAGGCATAGAGAACAAAAGTCCACTACCATCACCACTTTTTCCGTCAGCGGCTACAGCCCCACGGTGAATCATTCTGGATAGTGCTTCGATCGCATCTAAGGTCATCTGTCGAGATGGGATATTGCGAGCATGTGCCACCATACCAAAACCACAGTTGTCCTTGAAGCTGGTTAGTCTTTCTTTCATAGAGTTCATTGGTAATTGCGCTTTAGGCTAGTATAATCTGATTCGATTATTTCTGTGGGGATAAGAGACAAAGAAAAGCAAACATCTCTTGCATAAAACCAAAGAGAGATTGCTATAATTCTGACTACTTAAGTTTAATAAATAGAGTCCCACACAACGTTAAAGTATTTCAAATATATAAGTTTTTTTTATAATTAAAATAATAAACTCCTTTTTTTAATGAGATTTTACTATCAAAACACCAATTTTATTATCTATTTGTTATTGATTAACCATTATTTACATTCTTTTTCAACATTCATTGTTTCGAATAAAAACCAACCTAGTTTAATTTTATAAAATGAAATATTTTACAAAATAAAGGATTGAATTTATCCCTTTGGCCTTGTTTTTGGTTTAGTGAATCAACATTCATCACTAAGTATTTTTTATAAAACTTTCTTCTAACCAGAGAGAAAGTTTATGCATTTACAATCTTATCATCACTATTTACAATGAACAAGGTACTATTAGAAAGTACGTATGCGTCTGTAAAAGCATTGGTAGATCAGCAGCTTGCACAACATATTGTTGATACTCCAGCACTTGATGGACGCCTAATTCACATTAACGGGAGAGAGGTTTTACATTTCGGTTCTTGTAGTTATTTGGGACTAGAAATGGATGAAAGACTGAAAGAGGCAAGTATTAATGCCATCAAACAATTTGGCACACAATTCTCTTCATCTCGTTCATTTACAGGGCTAAAGCTTTACCAAGAAGCTGAGGACTTGTTACAACAAATTTACCAAAAGCCAGTGTTACTTGCTCCTACTACTACCCTAGGGCATATGAGTGCACTTCCTGTAGTTGTAGGAACGAAAGATGCTATCATTCTAGATCATCAAGTTCATATGAGTGTGAAAAATGCTGCACAGATTTCTAAGGCAGATAACACTCATGTTGAGCTAGTCAGACATAACAACTTAGAGCTTCTTGAAGAGCGTATTATCGAACTTCAAAAGACACACGAGTTAGTTTGGTATATGGCTGACGGTATTTATTCAATGTATGGAGACGGTGCTCCTGCTAAAGAATTAATGGCTTTACTAGATAAATACGAGCGTTTTAGACTTTATGTCGATGATGCTCATGGATTTAGTTGGGCTGGAGAAAATGGTAAAGGATATTTCATGTCAAAAGTAGAGGAACACCATCCTCACCTTTTCCTGACAGGGTCTATGGCGAAGAGTTTCGCTTCTGCTGGTGGAGTTATTGTTTTACAAGATGAAAAGCAAAAAGAGCTTGTTCAAAACTGTGGTTCTACTTTTATTTTCTCTGGACCTATCCAACCTTCAGTGTTAGCTGCGTCAATTGAATCGTTAAAATTACACTTAACGAATGAAATCACGGTTCATCAGAATGCACTTATGGAGAGAATGAAACACTTTGTGGCTTGTGCAAATAAATATGCACTACCTTTAGTTAGTGAAGAATTATCTCCGATCTTCTATGTAGGTGTTGGTTCACCACAAGTATGTCGTAAAATTTGTAATAAACTAATGGAAAATGGTTTCTATGTAAACCCAGCCGTATTCCCTGCTGTTCCTATGCAACGTTCTGGTTTACGAATCACAATTACGAACCATCATACAATGGAAGATATTGAAGGCTTAATGCATACCATCTCGGTTGAACTTGACCAAGCTTTAGCTGAAGAAGGTGGCACAAGAGAAAAAATCTTCAAAACTTTCAAGTTACCGCAACCTGTAACACTGTAAAGACGAAAAAGCCTTCTTGAAGTTAAATCAAGAAGGCTTTTATTATTTTATTTTATCAATAAGATTTTCCAAGTCTGCTTTTAGACGTAAAGCTTCTTCCAAATCCATTTTGGTAGCTTGTACCAATTCTTGAGGAATACAACTTGCTTGCTCTCGCATTTTTTTTCCTGCTTCAGTCAGAAAGATACAAACCACACGTTCATCTTCTTTTTGTCGCTTTCTTTCGACAAGCCCCATTTCTTGCAGACGTTTCAGTAGTGGCGTTAGAGTATTACTATTCAATAAAAGCTTTGCTCCTATTTCTTTAACAGCTACACCATCTTCTTCCCAAAGAATTAGCATCACAAGATACTGAGGATATGTCAACCCAAGCGTTTCAAGCAATGGTTGATACAAACGTGTCATCAGTCGTGAGGCTGCATAAAGTGGAAAACACAACTGATTATCCAACTTCATTAAATCATTCTTATCTTCACCCTCCTTCATCACCTCTCTTTTATAATAAGTCAGAAATATATGAATCTATTTTTTCAGGCTTAGTAGTCGGTGCAAACCTCTTAACAGGGCGTCCTTCTTGATCTACTAAAAACTTAGTGAAGTTCCATTTAATTCGGTTCCCTAAAGTTCCTGGTAATTCCTTTTTCAAGTGTTTGAACAATGGGTGGGCATTATCTCCATTTACCTCTACAAGATCAAGAATTGGGAATTTCACACCATAATTAAGTAAACACACTTCTTCTATGTGTGCACCTCCTTCTGGTTCTTGATTTGCGAACTGATTACAAGGAAAACCTAAAATTTCTAGCCCTTGGTCACTGTATTTTTCATACAAGGCTTGTAAACCTTCAAGTTGAGGTGTCAAACCACATTTACTTGCTGTGTTTACTACTAAAACTACTTTTCCTTTGTAGTCTTCTAGGTTTACGTCTTTTCCTGCTCTGTCTTTTGCTGAGAATTGGTAGATAGATTTACTCATTGTCAAATTGTGATTTAGATACTATATCGTAAACGACTAAATCTTGCAAAAGTTTTGAGGTAGAGATATATTTTTTAACAAAAAATCCCAACCATTTCCATGGTTGGGATTTATATCCGATTTGAATTCACTTATTCGAACTAAGTTTACGGGGTATGTCTTATTTGCATACCTTCAACTTGAAGTTGATTTTGAGATTACTCTGCTGACTCTTCAGCTGGAGCGTCTGCCTCACCTTCTGCTTCTTCTGATGCTTCCGCTTCAGCTGCTGCTTTAGCCTCTGCCTCTGCTGCCGCTTTTGCTTCTGCCTCAGCTTTAGCTGCTGCTTCAGCTGCCTCTTTTCTTAGGCGAAGACCTTCTTCTTGGTCTGCTACCAATTTCGCTGCTTTAGCTGCTTTCTTAGCCTCATACGCCTCAGCTTGTTTAGCATCTTTTGCTGCCAACCACTCAGTGAAGATAGCATCAGCTTGCTCTTGAGTTTTAGCTCCTTTGTTTACACCAACTTGCAAGTGTTTTTTGTACATAACACCAGCAGTTGAAAGGATCGTACGAGCTGTATCAGTAGGTTGAGCTCCTACAAGTACCCAATGTACACCACGGTCGATATCCAAAGAAATCGCTGCAGGGTTTTCATTAGGGTTGAAAGTACCGATTTTCTCGATGAAACGACCGTCACGAGGTGCTCTCGCGTCAGCAACTACTACATCATAAATAGGCTTTCTCTTTCTACCTCTACGTGCTAATCTAATTTTTACTGCCATAATTAATTGAATTTTGGAGGATCACGTCCTCCGATTTCGTTTTTGTTTTATGAAATTGACAGAACCCGTCTGTCTTAACAGGCTGCAAATATACAAGAATAATTTCAATAATCCATAGATCAGCAAGTTATAAGACTTTAATGAATCTGAAAGTTTACCCTTATTCTATCGGAATATTAAAACTTCCCTCAGACAGTTCTACTTCTTGGAAACTGTTATCGGGTAATTGTCTGTAACTTCTAAAGTTGAATGTTCCTTTTAAAAAAGTAGAACTAAACTCTGTAACTTCTATTGTACCTCTTAATTTAAGACCATCTTCATTGAGTGAGGTATCATATAAATCTGCCAGATCTGTGTAAAATGCTCTAGCATAATGTGGACTTTCCTCCTTTCCTTGTTCAATTGTATAAACTCCTTCTGAAATTGCATGATCATCATAGAGCCAAAGACTTATGGTCTTATCTTCCAAACCTTCTTCTGCCGAACTACCCGTAATTTTCAAGATATGAACATTCGTTGTGGCTCCTGGACTTACTTTTTCAAAATTGATTAATTGACTGTTAGGAATATTATCCGAGTCATCAGCTTCTACTACCCTCCAATCTGAGCCATCAATTTTGGCTTTCATGAAGACTGTTGGTGTGTCGTCTTCACTAATTGGATCAACGTTAGCTGTATTGCATGAAAAAAGTAGAGTTAGTAGAATGAGTGTGTAGTTAATTGATTTCATAGTTAGGTTGGCTGGTTGAGTATTAGGTATCGAAAACTTTTGCCTAACAAGATAAAGTGAATTGAAACTGAAAGAAGTATCTTGCGTATGGAAAACCTACACATATACAGAAAATCAAGATTTTATGTTATCTATCACAATCATACTTATTATTAGCATCGGATTGGTGAGTTGGCAAGGATTTCAGAAGCCTCAACTCAAACAGAAACTAATGCATTCGCCATATAAAGTCAGTCACAATAAGGAATATTACCGATTTGTCACATCTGGATGGGTTCATGCCGATTGGACACACCTTTTGTTCAACTTGTTTACTTTATATTTTTTCGGCAGAAATACCGAAATGTATTTCACTTACATCTTAGATAATCCACTTCATGGCAAACTAGCCACACTTGCTTTATTTACATTGGGTGTGATTATTTCAGATATCCCGACATATATCAAACATAAAAATGATTATTGGTATGGTTCATTAGGTGCTTCAGGTGGTGTATCTGCCATGATCTTTACTAGTATTTTATACGATCCTACAAATACAATCTACCTTTACTTCATTCCTATCCCTGGCTTTATCTTCGGATTCTTGTATTTGATTTATTCCAACATGCAAGCTAAAAGAGGAAGAGATAACATCAATCACGATGCCCATTTCTATGGTGCTGTATTCGGAATTGTATATGGAGCCGCTTTATATCCAGAATCACTGACACAGTTTGTTCATAAGATTTCTCAATTCAGTTTATTCTAAAAGAATATGGACAAAGCAAAAATAGAAATCAAATATTGTACACTCTGTGGTTGGTTACTCAGAGCTTCTTGGATGTCTCAAGAATTACTTACCACTTTTTCAGAGGAGATTAGCTCTTTGAGTCTTACACCAACTAAAGGTGGAATTTATGAGATTTGGATTAATGATGAATTGGTTTTCTCCTTCAAGGAAATGAGACGCTTCCCTCAACCAAAAGAGATTAAGCAGATGATTAGAGACCGAATTGCTCCCGAAAGAGACCTCGGACACTCTGATCGAAAATAGATATATAAAACTGTTATTGGATAGATTTCGATAGCAGTTTTTTTATACTTGAATTTATTCTAAAAAGTGCGTTTTCCTTTTCTAATTCCTAAATTGCTTTTTTAGAAACTGAAATCTTTTCGACATAAAATGAACTGGATAGACGAAGCCCTAAGGGAAAAAGCCAAGAAAATTAAAGCAGTCGTTTTTGATATTGACGGAGTAATGACGGACGGAAAAATCATCTACGCCCAATTTGCTGGAACGGAAGCTGAAGGCGAAACACGTGAAATCAAGAATTTCAATGTGAAAGATGGTTTCATGATTAAAGCTTTACAGAAAAATGGAATTATCGTTGGGGCTATCACAGGTCGAAATTCTGCAGTTGTAAAACATCGTCTAACAGAACTGAAAGTTGACTTTCAATATCACGGATCGGGCAGAAAGATGGATCACTTCGATAAGATTTTAGCTGACTATCAGTTGAAGGCTGAAGAGATCGCTTATCTGGGTGATGACATACCCGACTTAGGCGTATTGAAAAACTGTGGTTTGGGCGTCTGTCCTGCTGATGCCAGAAGCTACATCCAGAGTAGAGTCGATTACGTAACCGCAGCTAAAGGTGGTGAAGGTGTATTCCGTGAAGTTGCAGAAATTGTACTAGATGCTCAAGATAAGTTGGAGAGCGTAATTTCGGCTTATGAGAATGAGTAATTTGATAAAATGAGTAGTGTAAAAGGGAAGAGACTGTGGTAAAGAACTTTTTTGATACAAAAATCGAATTTCTAAAAGGTGTAGGCCCTCAGAAAGCATCTTTATTAAATACTGAATTAGGGATTTTCACTTTTGGTGATCTATTGGAGCATTTTCCATTCCGACACGAAGATCGCACAAAGTTTTACCGTGTATCCGAAATTCAAGAACATTTCCCTTATGTACAGCTCAAAGGAAGAATTGTCAAGAAACAATATATAGGAGAAGGCAGAGGGAAAAGACTTTCTGCCCAGTTCCAAGATGATACGGGTGTTTTAGAACTTGTTTGGTTTAAAGGGCATTCATGGATTGACAAAAGTCTTCAGATTGGTGCTACGTATGTGATTTTTGGAAAACCACAGCGTTTCGGTTTCAAATTCAGTATTTCTCATCCAGAAATGGAATTGGTTACAGCCGAAAGCAAACCACAAGGTGGACTTTTCCCTGTTTATCATACTTCTGAAAAGATGAAACCAAAAGGGCTTGACAGTAGAGGAGTTGCAAAACTGCAGCGTACGCTTCTGAAAGATGCCTTTGCCAAAATTGAAGAAACACTTCCCGAATACCTTCTCAAACAACATAACTTCATTTCTAAAGCTTATGCTGTAGGTTATGCTCATTTCCCAAAAGATCCTCAGACTTTAGAACAAGCCTTGAACCGCTTGAAGTTTGAAGAGCTTTTCTATATGCAACTGAAAGTTCTTGCTCAGAAAAAGCAACAACATACCAAACAGTTTGCAGGGCAAGTTTTTGCCAAAATCCCAACCCTCAACACTTTTTATAAAGAGCATTTACCTTTTGATCTGACCAATGCCCAAAAACGAGTAGTTAGAGAAATCTATGGCGATATGAAATCGGGGATTCAGATGAATCGACTGCTCCAAGGTGATGTAGGAAGTGGAAAAACGATCGTTGCATTTATCTGTATGCTCATGTGCCTCGACAATGATGCACAAGCCTGTATGATGGCTCCTACCGAGATTCTAGCCACACAGCATTATCATGGTTTAAAAGAACATGCCGATAAAATTGGTGTGAGCATTGCACTTCTTACAGGTTCTTCTAAAACAAAAGAACGTAGAATCATTGATGAAGAACTCAGAAATGGAAAGCTGAAAATCATTGTGGGAACACACGCTTTGATTGAGGAAAAAGTAGACTTCCAAAACCTAGGGCTTTGTGTGATTGATGAACAACACAGATTTGGTGTTGCTCAGCGTGCTGCACTTTGGAAAAAAACGAGCAAAGCCTATCCGCATATTTTGGTAATGACGGCTACACCAATTCCAAGAACGCTTGCCATGACAGTTTATGGGGATTTAGATGTTTCTGTCATTGATGAATTACCTGCTGGTCGTAAACCCATCGTGACCCAGCATAGAACCGATGCAAACCGCCTTCGTGTCTTTGGGTTTATCAAAGAACAAATCGCTGAGGGAAGGCAAGCATATGTAGTTTATCCTCTTATTGAAGAATCTGAGAAATTAGATTATAAGAATTTGATGGATGGCTACGAAAGTATCTGCCGAGCATTTCCAAAAATACCGATCAGCATTGTACATGGGCGTATGAAAGCTGAAGACAAAGAATGGGAAATGCAACGTTTCGTAAAAGGAGAAACGAAAATCATGGTAGCCACAACCGTAATTGAGGTAGGCGTAAATGTGCCTAACTCCACTGTGATGGTCATTGAAAATGCTGAGAAGTTTGGCCTAGCCCAATTGCATCAGCTCAGAGGACGCGTTGGTCGTGGAGGAAGTCAATCTTATTGTATTTTAATTTCGGGAGACAAACTCAGTAAAGACGGAAAATTCCGTTTGGAAACCATGGTAAGAACAAATAATGGTTTCGAGATTGCAGACGCTGACTTGAAATTAAGAGGCCCAGGGGATATTGAAGGCACACAACAAAGTGGTGTCCTTTCTCTGAAATTCACAGATATCTCAAAAGATAGCCAAGTACTTCAATTGGCTAGAGAAACCGCAGATAAACTCCTCGATGAAGACCCTAAAATGGAAAAGTCAGAGCATTCCATCATTCGTACACAACAAGCTTTTATGGCTCAGAAAAAAACGACAAATTGGAGTCGAATTAGTTAAAAGTAGTGTGCAGTAATATATCTACTGCACACTAAGCTCTTTCAAAAGCCGAAAGACATTCCTCTCGAAGTGCCCAAATTTTATCAAAATCCCAATCAGCGCCCAATTCTGCATTTTTCAACCATTGTTTCACAAAATCTTGGTGATAGAGATCTTTCCACTTTACTGCTTTGTCATGAGGAAAAGCTCTTTCATACATCAGTGTATCAGCTATTTTTTCAAAACTCATACCACCTCCCGTAAAATCATACCGCTTCCCTTCAGAAAATAAGTAGCAATGTGCTTCAGGTAAATAATCTAGACCCGATTTTTCAATATACTTTTTAACCTCTGGAGTATTTTCAGCATTCATTTTGTAAAAGCCCAACACTAAAAATACCTTATTTTCATAGCCTTGTTCTTTGGCAAGCTCCGTTAGAAAAGCATGTTTTGCGCTACAGTTTCCTTTTTTCTCAGTGAGTAAATCTGCTAACTCCTGTTTTTCTGAAAGAATGCCATATGGCATCTGTTTTACACAAGCAATCGCCTCATGAAAGTCTGTTATTCCATTTTTTAATAACAACTCTGAAAGTTGCCCTCTAGGACTGATTTTAAAATTTACAATTTTCATCTTTATATTAGGTTATCGTGTTAATAGTGTGTTTTAATGCGCTTATAAAAAAAGTGTCTGAGAAAACCATATGCTTTGGCTCTCAGACACTTTAATATCTTATCTAAATACTTTTGAGATTAAGTTAGATTCTTATTCGTCCTCATCAATGTAAACCGTACCCTCAATATCTAACAACTCATAATCATCTGGATCAGAACGATTGGCTCTCATACCTTTACCCGTAGTGATTTCACCATCTTTAATGATTTTCACTCGAGCATCTGTCGTAATATCACCAGTTTTCTCAAAGTAATTTAGTGTATCTGTTTCCAAAGTTTGCTCCTTTACTTCGTCCACCAAAACTACATTGCTATAAGCAATGTAAAGGCTACTGTCAGAAATATAGAGAGCACTATCTGCAATCATAGTCGACTCTACGTCTCCTTCCGGAGTATAAGTAATGATCTTGATTCCTTCAGGATAGCGTCTGTTACCTGTTGCATATGAATATTGAGCTCTTGCTTGCATACGCATTTGCAGCTCCTCATTTTCATTGTAGAGTGTTTCTACATTCCATGAAGTAGATTCAGGAACATTGTCTCCCAACTCTATGACTTCATTATTAGCTTTGCGGCTTTCACTACAAGCGAATAAACCGACTAAAGCCGTAACGAATAGGATTGTCTTTTTCAAAGCTCTATTGATTAGTTCTAGACCGAATTTTTTCTGAGTTGATCTCATGGACATTCCTTGGGAATACTATGAGTCTTAACCTCTTCAAAATTAAATATTTGATGGTAAAAAAATACAGCTCTTAACGTTTTTTATCGTCCTCAAAAACGCCCTGTATGTAAAGATAAAAGGCAATTACCATTCGTTTTAGTTTTAGAATATAAGATTTTTTTTTCATTAAACCATATTTCTCACCGAATAGCACACTTTCATCTTTGTCGCATCAAATGAATATAAATAAAAAACGAGCATCTTTTATATGGAAAAGATGCTCGTTTTTATATCATAATTTACACCCTTGCAGATTATTCTGGACGGATACGTAGTGTAGTAGTACCACCAATCCAACCACCTACAGAGTAAGAGCTACCTTCTTTGTATTTAGATGCCAATGTAAATACATCTACTTTAGAAGGGAATTGCTTCTTAGCTGCAGCCATTTTCTTTGAGTTACCAGCTTTAGCATACATATCGTATGCAGCCAAGTAACAGAAACGAGTTTTTACTGCATCTGAAGGATCGATATATTCTTGACCGCTACCCATGTACATATCACCAATGAAAGAGTATGCATCTGCAGCAGTTGCTTGATCTAATTCAGCAGCTTTTTTCGCAGCCTCACGAGCAGCTGACTTCTTACCTTGTTTGTAGTAAAGTCTAGCTTGAGACATTCTTACAGCTGCTTGTTTAGCTACATCGTCACCACTCAACTCAAGAGCTTTAGTATACCACTCTTCAGACTCCGCTAATTTATCTTCGTTTGCGTACTGTGTAGCAATCAAAGTAGCTGTTACTTGTTGTGGCTTGTAGTTGTAGAATGCAACAGCAGACTCCAAGAACAACTCAGGATTGTCTTCACGACACTTGAATTTCAACATGTAACCGAACATTTTCTCTGCCAATTTACCATCAGTAGGATCAGCTTTGAATTTCGGAGCCAATTTCTGAGTCACGAAGTCACAGTCAATTTGAACAATTTGGTTCAAAGTTTGGTCAGCGAAAGACTGTACTTTTCTTACTGGAGCAGCAGCTTTCTCATTTTTAGCATTCTCCAACTGGTAGTTCAAGATTGCAGAGATTCTGTCATACTCATCCAATACCCACTCTTCGTTGTAAGGACTTGCATCACGCTCAGCTTCAATTTCAGCGATTTCAGCTTTTACAGCTTCCAATTGCTTTTCGAATTCAGCAGTTGGTTGATCAGCTTTCTTGAAGTTCTCGATGTTTTGCTCGATAGCAGGGATTTTCTTTTCCTTGTTCTCGATCTTTTGTCTGTAAACAGGAATATCTTTACCCAATTTAGCTACAGAAGAGAAGAAGAATTGGATATTTGGATAATATGTTTTGTTTCCGTTTGCCTCAATAACTGAGTTATAGAAATCATAAACATTTTTCCAGTCCATTTCTCCACGGTCTTTGATATATGGCATATATACAAGACCTTTCTTGTTTAGCATTGAGTTCTTAGACTTCGGATAATAAGCTGCACGGTAATCGTACAAAGCTAACAATTGGTCTTCGTAGTAAGTTACCTTATCACCTTTCGCTTTTTGTTCAGCTTTTACCAAAGCTTTGTACATTTTTTCACCATATACGTACAAACCTTTGTTGATGTAAGGAACATTTTCTAATAACCACAAGTAGTTTGCCTCAGCACTTGCGTAGCTTTTTGCTTTAACCTCATCAGAGAAGAATGTCCATTTGCTTTTAGTTGCGTCGATGTCAGCACCCCAACACCAACCTTTCTCATCACAGCCCTCTTTTTCTTTGACTACGATGTCAGTTGTTTGTGCGAAAAGGCTTACCGCACAAGTCATCATAAGTAAAAATACACTACCTAATCGTTTCATAGTTTGATCGTATTGTATAGTAGATTTAGTTAACCCTAATTCTTCTGAACCATTGGTCATTGATTGTCAATGCCAAATAAACTCGCCAATAGTTTTCTGTTACCAACCTATCATTACTTGGTTTAATTCGCCCCCAAGTACCTGTAAGTGTGACATTAGAAAATCCGATTGGCATTGAAAAACCACCATTCAAGCTTACGTCTGTTAGTGTTTCTGTATTGCCTTCAAACTCAATTTGGTTTGGTAGTTCTTCATATCTTAAACCAGCTCTCCAAGTGATACGTTTCCAGTAATTCGTTGCAGAAAGAATGTCTGGTGTATATTCCATTCCGGCACTGAATCTTTGGCTATCTCTATATTGTTGAGACGGATCTAATGGATAAACAAATTTATCAAAATTCTGTCTCGAGTAGTCAAATGCAAGAGCTAATTTTCCTATTATTTCATAACTAACTCCTACTGTATAGCGGCTAGGAATTTCCAAATCTGCTGAAGATGGATAAGGAATAGTATCGGCTGTACCGATTGTGATACCACTTTGGTTTTGTAAAGAAGTAATAATATCTCCTTCTTGCTTTAATGGTGCTTCAAATTGGTAAGTAGCACCAATAGAAATTCTTCGGTTATTAGGTCTATTTTGTTCTGGATTTCCTCCAAAATCATAAGCATAGTAAATACCCGGTTGGAAAGACCAACCTGTTTGGTTCAATCTTGCAAGTTGTACCGCTTCGTATTCCGATCTGCCTCCATCAATGACTGAACCACCGCCTGATGTTACAATCACAGATGAGAATCTGTCTTCTTGTACACCAAAGTTGTACGATGCATCGATACCAATAGACAAACCTTTTATTATAGAGTAACCCGCAGCCAAAGATGCTTGAGTAATCCCACCCTTTCCACTATTCTCTGTCAAATAGAATAATTCAGAAGGAACTCCTCCGTTACCTGAGCCAGACTCTACTGGTGATAAATTTGAAAAACGGTAGTTTAATGAAGATGCAGGACGCAAACTTGCAGACATTGATAACTTTTTACTTACAGGAACAGCAAAGTGTAAATAAGTAAAGTTACCGTTAAACTCAGTTTCGCGACGAGTATTCCCACTTTCTGTTTTTTGGTCTAGCCATTTACCTTCTACGAAGTAGCCAGCCTCAAAAAGTGTTAGTCTATTATAAGTTAACAAAGCAGGGTTTAAGGTATTTGCCATACCTGGGTGTCCTAAACTGACACCTACACCTCCCATTGCTATATTCCGAATACTCATCGGCTCAAATGAACGTCCATAACCTAATGTAGTGTATGGAGAATTTCCAATCTGAGCAGCTCCTTCACGAGCAAACAGAAGGCATAAAAAAAGTGATACGTAACTAAGTTGTTTCAACATAATCCTGAAGTATTGCATTTAATCCTCGTAGGACCAAATTGTAGTCTGCAAAGATGGGAGGATTTAACTTATATTCAAAGAATTCTGCGTCTCCTCCGCACAAGATAGGCTTTAATTTTCCGAACTCTTCACTGTATTTATCAATTGTGCCCTCAATTTCAGCCCTTAATCCCGTTACAACACCTGCTTCTATGCAAGATTGGGTCGTATTTCCCCAAATGGGTGACTCATCGCTAACAGTAACTAAAGGTAAGCGAGCAGTAAATTCATGAAGAGCTTTGAAACGCATATTAAGACCGGGAGAAATTGCCCCTCCTACATATCGGGAAGGAGAATGCAATAAAACATCAAATGTGATACATGTTCCTGCATCAATAACAATAAGATTCTCACTTGGAAATAATTGCTGAGCCCCGATAACTGCGGCTAAACGGTCAAGTCCTAGAGTTTCTGGACTACCGTAAAGATTTTGGATAGGTAAAGGTGTCTGATGATTAAAAACTAGAAGAGCCGCCTTTGATTGAATACTTTCATATAGTACTGTTTTGTCTTTTCCTACGTTTGAAACCACAACCCAATCGGGCTGCTTTTCAATAATATAGTTTAATATCGTTTGATCATCCAAACGTGACTTCACATCTACAAGAACGTCCCCATCAAATAAGCCTACTTTCCCAAAAGTATTCCCAAAATCTATCGAAATGCTTTTCATCTATTCATACATTTGGAACACGAGACTTTACCCCTCACCGTAATCCATACAGTTTATCGAACATAATTATTATCCTATTCGAGCAGGAACAAGTCTTTTAACATAATTAACTTTATATAAGCAACGTTTTATAACACCTCTTAACACCGTATACCATCGCTAAACTCTTGGTAAAAATGCTAAGGTTGAACCTTCTTTGATCTCTACTAGGTCTTCTGTAACTGGAAAGGCATTTTTTTCATGAACAATTAAAAGTGGTATGATACTATCCGATTTTTCTTCTAGTATTTTCTCCAAGTCTTCTTGAGTATTCACCCCCACTTCTTGAATTTTTGTTCTACGACGGAATGCCTGTGTCAGCGAAATGAAATCATACTTACCATGAAATAATAAGTTCTTCGGATTTTCTAGATTGGTAATTTCTAATTCTCTCTTCGATGCTAACCTATAAACATTTCCATCGCCAATTTCTTTTCCAATGATCCGATTTCCTAATACATTTATATCTGTATTTGAAGTCATCGCGAAAAGCTTCCCAAACTTTGAAAAATCCATTTCTTCTAAACCTTCATCAGAGAATAAACTTCCCTCATAAACAGGTAACCAAGAAGTTCTACATTCATTCACATTTGACTTTGCTGTATCACCAAGCATCACAGGAATTCCTTTTCCTTTTAAGTATTTAGCAATTGTTCGAGCTGTTTCTCCCGCACCCAAAAACAGAATACCATTTGGTTTCTTTCTAGTTACGCCCAATGCATTGGCTACTTGTTTGGCTAATAATCCTTGAATAATTACAGTACCAACAATAGTCATAAAAGTAAGAGGTAAAAGCATTTGAGCATCTTCAACAATCTTTGGAGAAAGCCCAGCCTGACCTGCCAAATCCACCATTTTTACTGTGAAAATTGAGGCTACCCCTGCCGCAACAATACCTCTAGGACAGATAAAAGAAATAAAGATTTTCTCTCTTAAATTCAATTCAGATTTGATGGCACTGAGGAATACGACCAAAGGTCTAAGGACTAAAACAATTACTAAAAATAGTAGTAAGCTTTCCCAGTTCATCAACTTCTCCAAATCAGCCATATCCATCCTCGAAGAAAGCATTACGAAAAGGAATGAAATCAGAATCAAAACCACATCTGCTTTAAAAGAAAGTATTTCTTTTAAACCTTCTATTTTTAGATTGGCGAGTATCATTCCAAGAATAGTCACTGCCAATAATCCAGATTCAGCATGAAGAATATCAGCTAAAGCAAAAGCCATAATTACAATCCCGAGAACAACAGTATTTCTCAGATAATATGGCAATAGTTTATTGGTGAGAATTTTATATAAAAACCAAGCAAATAAACCTCCTACAAATACTCCGGCAACTACAGTCGTTGCAAAGGTCTTCAATGCAAAAAGCGTGAAGTACTCATTTGGCTTTCCTGAAACAATAAATTCATAGATAAGAATCGCTATCAAAGCTCCTACTGGGTCTATAAGAATACCTTCCCATTTCAAGATTGTACTAATCTTGTCATTAGGTTTTACATTTCTCAAAATTGGACCTATTACAGTTGGCCCTGTTACAATGATTAATGCCCCAAACAGAAATGCTATTTGATAACTAAAGCCCATGATATTATGAACAGCCAAAGCCCCTCCGATAAGAGTGACGACTGAGCCATAAAAAATCATATTTCGAACCACTGTCGCTAAAGACTTTACTTCTTTAAATTTCAAAGTAAGTCCTCCTTCAAAAAGTATAAGCCCCACCGATATTGAAACAACATCAAATAATCTTTCTCCTTGAAATATTCGATCTCCATCAATCAACTTTTCTCCCGTAGGAGTGAACAACGATGAAATAGGACCAAATACTAATCCCACAATAATAAGGGGTAAAATGGCTGGTACCTTGATACGCCAAGCTAACCACTGTGCAAAAAATCCTAAAACTAATAATCCAGCAATTTCAAACATACCAATGAAATATAATGAAGTCCAACCATCACTATTCTTAGAATTCTCTAATTCAGTCACTCTTTAGCTGAGTTCTAAAAATGTGTACATCAAACAAGATGAGAATTGAATTCAATTCCTACCAACTTGTAGTATAGGTATTTGATTTCAATATTTAAAAACAAACTTTCATTTTTTTGTTTTTATTCTCAAATAAATCCATTGAAAATTTTAGCTAAAAAACTAGCTCAAATACCTTCCTAAGCCACATTATTCTGAATTCTGACAGAAAAGGTTGCATTTGCAATTCATTTTCTTCTCATCTATCTTATTGTACACTCTAAAGCTGCATCATTGACTAACCCATTTCAACTATGAGAACTTCGTACTTCGTTTTCGTCATGACTCTTCTCGCTTTTTATATTCCTACCTTGGTGAGTGGTCAAACTTGGTCTGAAAAATCGATCCAACTAGATATCAATTCCAAAGATTTTTCTAGTTATCAGACACTTGAATTTCCTTCTAAAGGATTATTGGTTTTACGCGAAGGCAATAAGCGACCAGGAAAGCACCTACCAGTCATTTGCCAATTTTATGACCTAGACCTTGAAGTAAAATGGACTCGTAATCTTAGCATTCATAGACACTATGAACTCATTGGTGAAACCCTTTATGAAGATAAAGCCTATCTATTGGCCCAAAATTCTAAAGATGACTTCTTAGTCTTTGAAATTGATACAGAACAAGGTCGAATTAATGAATACGCATTTGATAATATTGAACGAGTGAATCCTACTCATTTTGTAGCACTCAAAAATCATATCATCATAGGAGGGCATGATCAAGGACATCCTACTGCTATCATTTTTGACACCAAACTTCATAAGAAAAGCATACTACCTTCTCTACATCAATTGAAGGCAAAACTAGTTGAGATTAGCTACCATCCCGAAGTACATAGCTTTACGGTAGTCAGTAAAACCACTCAAGGATTGAAGCCTGGTATTCATTTCAACACCTATTGGGAAGATGGTAGACTTCAAAATAACTTTTGGTTAGAAGATACCGAAGACTATAACCTTCATACCTTCCGTCCATTTCTGAATAAAGAACATAAACTTGTTGTGCTTGGTACTTACGGTTTAAAAAGTAGTAAGCAAGTTCAAGGAATTTACTCGCTAAATTTCAGTGAAGAAGGTCAGTTTGAAGATATGAAGTTTTACGACTTCGGGTATTTCAAAAACTTCTATCAACACTTATCTGAAAAACGTAGAAATCGACTCGCTAAAAAAATTGATTCAAAAAGAAAGAAAGGGAAGATTCACCCACTCCGCCATAACTTTTATCTCTATGATCTGAAGTTTGATGATGATCAAGTTGTATTAGTTGCTGAAGAAGTAGAACTCAACCGCCCAAGCAGAACTACACAATTTCATCCTAATGCTTTTCCATACAACAATACAGCTTCTACAATGGCTCTTCAGTACACTGTTCCTTTAGGAATGTATAATTCGTCATTATACAACAGAAATGTAGATGCAAAAATGTATCATGATCTTGGGTTACTCACAGAACAGGTTTTCCCTAGTGAAATAAGGTACAAACAGCTTATTGCTTGCGGATTTGATCGAGATGGAAATCTACGTTGGGACAATGCCTTTCTTTTAGAAAACCAACCAACTTCTATACCTCAAAAACATGCAGATATTTTATTATTCGAAGATCAAGTCAGTATAATTGAAGCCTTGGATGACAAACTTCGTTTTGCAGAAACTAAACTGAAAAAATATGCAGATTCGGTTCAAGTACAAGAAATGAACTTCCAAAACTTGGAGTCTAAAGAAGTGATTCACCGCTCAACCTCTCAGTGGAATGATGATCGTATCTTGATCATTTCTGAAGGTCGAAAATTAAGTTCAAGTTTTACACTTCGACCTCAAAAGTGGCTTATTATTCGTTCAGTCATGAAAAAGGATCAGGAAGAAACATGAATTTCTGATAAATTAATCAACATCAGAAACGAAGAATAAACAAAACCCAAAAACCACTTAAAATCAAAAACTTAACACACTAAAACTTGAATCTCTTTTCATCTTGAAAAAGAATTTCTAGGAGAAAAAGTAAAAATATTTTGTACTATCTCTTGAAGATTCATTTGAAAGATATACATTTGCATCAATAAGTGTGTAATTAACACCAATAATTAACGAAACAAAAAACCGAGTCTACATTACTTGATAATTTTTTGTCTATGGCTTACATCGAACCTGCACCAATTAAGGACAAAGAAAATCCATTTGAATCAATGATGGAGCGTTTCAATATCGCGGCCGAGAAGCTTGGTCTTGACGATGAAACGTATGGAGTTTTAAAAAGCCCATCTAAACAGGTTATTGTCTCCTTGCCTATTACTATGGATGATGGTAGAAAGGAAGTCTTTGAAGGCTACCGAGTGATTCACTCAAATATCCTTGGACCATCAAAAGGAGGGGTTAGATTTGACCCACACGTGAACCTTGATGAGGTAAAAGCATTAGCTGCTTGGATGACATGGAAATGTGCCGTTGTGGACATTCCTTACGGAGGAGCTAAAGGGGGCGTGAAATGTGAACCTTGGACAATGTCTGAAGGCGAACTTGAGCGTTTGACAAGAGCCTATACTTCTGCTCTCAATGAAGTTTTAGGTCCAGACATCGACATTCCTGCTCCAGATATGGGTACTGGCCCAAGGGAAATGGCATGGATGATGGATGAATACTCTAAATCACGTGGTAGAACAATCAACGACGTTGTAACAGGTAAACCTCTAGTACTTGGAGGCTCCCTTGGTCGTGTGGAAGCTACAGGTCGTGGCGTTATGGTTTCAGCTATGGTTGCCCTTGAAAAAATGGGCATCAAACCAACGCAAGCAACTTGTGCTGTCCAAGGATTTGGAAACGTAGGTAGTCACGCTGCTATGCTTCTTGAAGAAAGAGGTCTACGCATCCTAGGAATCTCTGATCACACTGGAGCTTACTGGAATGAAAGAGGATTAGATATTAAGAATGCGATCCATTATCGTCAGGCAAATGGCACTTTGGAAGGCTTCACAGGTGGTGAAAAAATCACTAACGAAGAACTAATCACATCTAAAGTTGATGTATTGGTTCCTGCAGCCAAAGAAGATGTTATTACTTACCATAATGCTGATCAAATTCAAGCAAAACTTATCGTAGAAGGAGCAAACGGTCCAACTGGAGCTCGCGCAGATAAGTTTTTGAATGAAAAAGGAATTGTAGTGGCACCAGATATTCTTGCAAATGCAGGAGGTGTTACTGTATCATACTTCGAATGGGTTCAAAACCGTCTCGGGTACAAATGGACTCGTGAGCGTGTGAACAGAAGAAGTGACCGTATTATGAAAGAAGCATTCGAGAGAGTGTACCGTACCGCACAAGAGTATGACGTATCCCTTCGTATTGCATCTTATATTGTAGCTATCAAGAAAGTCTCTGAGACTTATCGTTATAGAGGAGGATTTTAACAGATAATACACACACCTTATCACTTACAAGAGGGCAGCTTATTTTAAGCTGCCCTTCTTTTTTATATCATCAGTCAAAATGTAACAACACTCCTACACTCGCATTCACGAAATGATTAAAAAGCATTTCAGGGTTCTTAAATTGATTTACGGAATAAAGAATTGTTCTTCCTAAATCGCCATAAAGCGTGACTCTTTTTATCAAGTGTTTCTCACAAAAGTCATAATTATACCTTGCCCCGACAGAAAAACGTAAGTCGGTGGCATGACTAAACCAATAATAACCTTCGGGATATCCTTCTTTGAGACTTGTGTGTTCTGGACCAAAATACCAACTACTAGCTAAGCCAAGACCGAGTAATTCTAAACTCATATTTGGCTTAATCTGAATAGGATGAACCAACCAAGTTGAATATTTTAGATTGACAATATTCTTAGCTCTTCCTCTTACTCCAGAGGGAACAAATCCATAACCTAAATCCAAATAACCACGTTCTCGTTTACCAAGCTTATACCCAGCCCCTAAACTTAATAATCCTTGTCCTCCTGCAAACTGCATATAAGCGTAATCAGGTATCCATTTATTTCTAGTTGAATCAGGTGCAATTTCTGTACTTTGCTGAGCGACTACAGTCACTTTCGTAAATGCTAAAAGTACTACTAGCAATATTCCCTTTATTAGCTTCATGTCTTATACCTTCTTGCGTTCCCATTTGATTTGTCCATCTTCTATCCAGAAAATGGTATACTCATTATTTAGCATAGCATTTACCTGTATGCTCGGTACCGATTCATTACTGTAAGGATATCTGACTATGTAATTATGGCTATGTCCATGGATTACCGCTAAGACACTTGGAGTTTCACTTATGAGCTTATCCAACTCTGGATAAAGGTTCTGATCTAAAGCATTTTCTTCTGGGAAAATCCCTACATGACAAATGATTACAATTTGATCGAAGTCCTCAGATGGGCTCATTTCTTTACTCAACCAAGCTACATCTGGTACTTTACCATTAAATTGGTTTTCGAGGGAATTGGTATCTAATAGGATAAATTTTACTCTTCTGAAAATGAAGCTTTCATTGAATGCACCATACATCTCTTTGAACATCGGTTGTCCTACACCAAGATAGTCATGATTCCCTATGACTGTCATGAATGGACTTTGTGCTCTTTCATAAATAGAAAAAGATGCTTCATACTCGCTCGGAAGTCCAAACTCTGTGAAATCTCCTCCATTTAATATGAAATCAATAGAGTCTTGTTCATTCACATCCTCGATTCCCTTTTCCAACTCTGCAAAGTAATTTTGATTATCTGCTATAAAAGCAAACTTCACGACACCATCACTCCCATTTGTTTGAAGTTCATATTTAGCTAAACGTTCAATATTTTTTCGGTTTGAGTCTTTTTCATCTTCTTCAAGATTGATGTCGTAGGGTGTGTATTCAAAAAGGCCGCAACTACCAAGTAGAAAGGTGAAAATGTAAGAAAATGAACAAAGCCATTTTTTAATTGCTAAGTTGATTTGCATGATTTGATTGACTTGGATTTCCTACTGATTTGAATGGGCTATCAGTAGGTACTTTGTAAGTAAATTTTTCAAGTCAATATTAGAGGGTATTCAATCAAGCTACTCTTTTTTCTTACTGAACCGATCAAATTCGAGTATCAAAGAGGAAAGAAGCTTGACTGAATTTTAATATATGATATGCAATGTTATCATTTTATAGGCTTAACCCAATCAATAAAATATCATCTGTCTGATGGTAACCTTGCATCCAATTTTCTAGCGAAGATTGAAGTATCTTAAACTGCTCATCCATCGGGAGCAAATGTATCTCTCTCAATAACGAACGGAATCTTTTTCGTAAGAATTTACGACCTTCTGGTCCTCCGAATTGATCTTGATAACCATCTGAGAAAAGATAAATATGAGTAGGCTTCTTTAACGAAATCATATGCTCTTCAAATGAGCGCTCCGTTTCTTTCTGCTGACCTCCTACTGCATGCAGACCACCTTTTATCACATGCATTTCGCCTTCTTGGAAATACAATAATGGATTCTTTGCTCCTGCAAAATGTAACGTTTGTTCTCTATGATTAATCGTTATTAAAGACACATCCATTCCATCACGATTATCCGTTTCATCTTGCTTCAAAGCTCGCCTTACTCCTTCGTGTAAAAACTGTAAGATTGCTGATGGAGAAGTCAATTTTTGCTCTAAAACTGCTTGTTGTAATAGAGCATTGGCAATCATAGACATAAATGCTCCGGGTACTCCATGTCCTGTACAATCTATTGCAGCAATGATCGTACTTCCATTTATATGATTCCACCAATAAAAGTCTCCACTAACAATATCTCTCGGGCGAAAAAGTACTTGAACTTCATTGAGGTATTCGTCTAAACTACTCAAAGACGGAAGCATTGAAGACTGAATGCGTTCAGCGTATCTTATACTTTGTACCATTTTATGTTTTTGTAGCTCAACCTGATGATTTGCCTCTTTCAGTTCTACATTTTTTAGTCTATGAATTTCTGACTCTTGTTGTGCTTTTTCTAGTTCAAAGTTAGAGCGCATCTTTTTGAGTTGTGCCTCAACCTCTTCACCTTGTAAGTCTGATTTTACTTGTAGATACTGCTCATATGTTTCTACGGCTTCCCAAGGAGCTTCATTACTTTTATAGGTTTCAGCTAAAATCTTGAGTGCTCGTAATTGCTTGACTTTTGCATCTATTGATTCCGCATTTTTCACTGCTAGATTTAGAAATTGCGTAGCATTTTCATACTCTCTAATTTCAAAAAACAACTCGCCCAATGCCGTTTGAGTCGTTACAACACCTTGCTTATTATTTAATTCTTCTCTCTGCTGAAGAGCTTCCATATACCAAGATAAAGCCTCTTCACTTTGAGACATCGCTCTGTAGACTTCTCCAATTTCATGTTTAGCTCTTGCATTGGAGTTCTTATCTTTTTGCTCTTCGCTAATATTTAAAGCGCGACGATGTAGAATAAGTGCTCTTTCATAGTCTTTACCTAACATGGCTAAATGCCCCATCCCGATTGTAGATGAACAAATACCCATCGTATCCCCTAAGATTTCAAAGTCCTTCAAAGCCGCTTCATAGTGCTGAAATGCCTGCTCTTGATCTTTTAATTCATCATAAAAAGAACCCAATAGATAGTTTACCCAAGCTCGGTCACTCGGTATAGCTGCATTTTTATTCAAATCGTAAGCCTTCAAAACATATGAAAATGCTTTTTCATGCTCTCCAATTCCCCAATACATAACTCCATGAAGCGTCAAACATCTTGAAAAGTTGTGTTGATCTCCGGAGTGTTCTAATATATTATATGCATATTTTAATTCTTGGATGGCATATGAAGTGTTCGAAAACTGCAGCTGCTTAACAAAAGCAAGCCACATTCTTGCTATAGCCTCACCTTTTTCATATCCATTAGCAATAGCTAATAACCTTGCTTCTTCTGCATATTCGGCTGCCTTTTTTCTATCAGTACCTCGTAATCGCCAAGCTTTTTCTGCTAGCTCATCAACTCTAGCTCTGGCTATTTCTACACTCTCTTGATCTGTTGATTGGTTTAGTTTTTCGTCAAAGGCTATCATAGACCTATTCTCTTCTGTTATTTGTTTTTAGCTTATGTGACTTCGCACCTAGATATTCGTCATATTATCTAACGTCTATACAATAAGTAAAGTGTTTGCCATGACATTAATCCAATCATAGAAAACAGCATAATATGTATTCTGTGTTAGGTTCTAAAGTTACTCGTATGGGTTCAACGCAATTACAATCAAGAGGTTCTGAATATATTTCAATTTTGTCTGTTTATTTTTAAATTGAATACCATTACGACTAATCAATTCAATTTTATAACACTCTATCATATGAAACACACTTCCAAAGGAGTAGCTCTTTTGTTGGGTATCATGTCTATAACTTCCTGTCAAAAAACGGAACAAGACACCGTTTCAACAATTGAATACCCTGAAACAAGGAAAGATCTCACAGTAAAAGAAGATTACTTTGGTACAGAAGTAAGCGATCCTTACAGATGGTTAGAAGATGACATGTCTGAAGAAACAAAGGCATGGGTTAAAGCTGAAAATAAAGTCACATTTGACTACTTAGATCAAATTCCATATCGTGATGCGATCAAGAAACGAATGACTCACCTTTGGAATTACGAAAAGATTTCAGCGCCATTCAAACGTGGAGAATATACATATTTCTACAAAAATGATGGTTTGCAAGCGCAAAGTGTTCTTTACCGTTTCAAAAAAGATGGTGACACTCCTGAGGTATTCCTTGACCCTAACAACTTCTCAGAAGACGGAACAACTTCATTGGCTGGTTTAAGTTTCAGTACAGATGGAAGCCTTTGTACTTATCAAATCTCTGAAGGTGGTTCTGACTGGCGTAAAATCATTATCATGGATGCTTCATCTATGAAAGTAATGGAAGATACACTAGTAGATGTAAAGTTTTCTGGTGTAAGCTGGAAAGGACAAGAAGGTTTTTACTACAGCAGTTACGACAAGCCAAAAGAAGGTTCTGAACTTTCTGGTTTGACACAACAGCACAAACTTTACTTCCACAAACTTGGTACTGCTAAAGCAGAAGATAAACTGATCTTTGGAGGTGAAGAAACTCCTAGAAGATACATTTCAGGGTCTGTAACAGAAGACAATAACTATCTTGTGATTTCTGCGGCTATCCGTACTTCTGGTAATGAACTTTATATTCAAGATATCAGCAAACCAAATCAGCCAATCATCAATGTTGTAAATAACTTCGACAATGAGCATTCTGTTGTTTACAATGAAGGTAGCAAGCTATTTATTGAAACAAACCTTGATGCACCAAATAACCGATTAGTTACTACTGACTTCAGTAAAGTAGCACCTTCTAATTGGGTTGATGTTATTCCTGAGTCTGAAAATGTATTGAACGTATCTACTTCTGGAGGGGTATTTTATGCTAAATACTTAGAGGATGCTGTATCAAAAGTATATGCTTACGATACTAAAGGAAAACAATTACAAGAAATTGCACTACCAGGAGTGGGTTCTGCTAGCGGTTTCTGGGGTTCTAAAGAAGATAAAGAAGTTTACTACACCTTTACTTCTTACACTTACCCTTCTACAATTTTCAAATACGAGCCAACAAAAGGTACGTCTGAGCTATACAAAAAGCCTACAGTTGATTTCGATTCTGAAGCATTTGAATCAAAGCAAGTATTCTATACGTCAAAAGATGGTACTAAAATTCCTATGATCATCACCTACAAAAAAGGAGTTGAGCTTAATGGAGAGAATCCTACTATTCTTTATGGATACGGAGGGTTCAATATCAGTATCACTCCTCGTTTCAACACTGCAATGTTGGTATTCTTAGAAAAAGGCGGAGTCTATGCCGTAGCCAACCTAAGAGGTGGCGGAGAATATGGTGAGAAGTGGCATTCTGCAGGTACTAAAATGAATAAACAAAATGTATTTGATGACTTCATTGCCGCTGCTGAATACCTAATCAAAACAGGTTACACTTCCGAGCGTAAACTAGCAATCAATGGTAGATCAAATGGTGGATTACTTGTAGGTGCTGTAGCCAACCAAAGACCTGATCTATTCAAAGTAGCATTACCAGGTGTGGGTGTAATGGATATGCTTCGTTACCATAAATTCACTGCTGGTGCAGGATGGGCTTACGATTATGGAACATCTGAAGACAGTAAAGAGATGTTTGAGTATTTACATAAATATTCACCTTACCATAGCATCAAAGAAGGCATTGACTATCCTGCGACATTGGTTACAACAGCAGATCACGATGATAGAGTAGTTCCTGCGCACTCATTCAAATATGCTGCTCGTTTGCAAGAATACCATTCTGGTAATACGCCTGTTCTTATTCGTATTGATACAAATGCGGGACATGGAGCTGGTAGACCTACAGAAAAAGTAATTGAAGAGTACACAGATTTACTCGCATTTACTTTATGGAATATGGGTTATGAAGAATTACCAAAAGATGATACAGTTCAGTAATCAGAGCATATAACTCATTCAAAAAATCCTTCTCACATTTATCTCGTGAGAAGGATTTTTTTATTCACTCAATTACTTGCAAGAACCGATAAAAGTAAATTATTAAGAGAATATAGTATATATCTAATATATTTAGATTAACATTAACCCAAAAACATTTTAATAATACTATCTTCTAATACCATTCTTATGTTCATCTAGAGTATAAGACTTTTTCTCATACCATTCGACAGACTAACAACCTAATCACATACGATCTAAGACATTATTTATGAAGAATAAACTATCTACTTTTTTGCTACTTACTTTTCTAGGAAGCTGCAATCCAGCTACTTTTTTCCAACAGAGGTATTATAAAGATAGCTACCAACCAATAAGTATGGAATCTCAAACTGTTCTAGAGGACAGTGCAACTATAAAAGGAATGCATTGTATCTCTTACAGTACTGCTTATTGTCAATCGGCTTGTTTACAAATGATTCACTCATTATATGGTGATATTGAAGATATAAGCTATTACAATTGGGCAATGGGATTCACCTACGGAGCTTACTATCAAGAATATGCAGGCGTATACTCATTTCTACCTTACAGCGATCCTGAAACAGGATTAATACAAGCTGAATCTGTTTTGGGGTATAAGAAAAACTACTTGATAAGTCATGATAAAGATGTCTTCATTTCAAATATTAAAGCACACCTCATCAAGAATCAACCTGTAAAAGTTGGAGTTAACAGTGCTATTTTGGAGAATAGAAAAGGTTTTTATCCACATAGCATCATACTTATTGGTTATACCTCTGAATATGTAAAATACTATGAAACTGGAGGAAGTGACCGTATTCTGTTCCAATATGAAGGAGAAAAAGTAAAATGGGACAGATTGATTAGTGCCATTACTTCCTTCAGTCAAGGTTTCAATTACCCCTGGGAATACCAACTCACTGTCTTTGATAAAACCTCTTCTCAAAATCTAATTACCACACACCTTTCTGCGAGTATTATTCAAGAAAATGCAAAATCTGTCATTGGAGCATCTTACGGTTCTACTCACCTCGGGTCACATGCTTTTATAGAACTTGCAAATCGAATCGAACAAAAGGATTTGACAACCGATGAGAGTTCATATCTCTTGAAATCACTTTCCTTTGGACAACTGACTCGTGAAGACAATGCAGTCTACATGCTCTCCGATAAAATGCATACTTTTAATTTTACTGAGATAGCTGTTCTTTATAAACAAAGTGCTGTTGAATTCAAGAAATCTCAAAATGCCCTAGAGAAAGGAAACTTTAAATCATGTGCTAAAGCATTAAGAGAAATTGGAAGAATAGAAAATAAGATAGGTGAAAAGCTATCGCAAATTCTTGAAATCTGATTCTAATAACACCTCATAAAATATATAAGAGTGGCTTTTAATCAGTCACTCTTTTTTTGTCGGAATTTATGACCAAAGGCTTAATTAGGAGTTATTAACCATAAAGATGAAAAATTAAAATAATACAATTATTCAAAGACATTAAATATACTTATCCTCCTTAAATACAAGTTTCAAACTAAAAACACCTCACCTACAACTACTTGCGTTTAATATCATTAATTAACGAATTACATTTTTTCTTCCTTTTTCATGTCTTCCCTTATGAATACCAAATGGTACTCTGAAACACAGACTCAATCAACACTAAATAACAGACTAATGAAAAAGGTTATCACTCTCATACTTCTTATTTTCCCATTATTCACATTTGCTACAGGTGGAGATGATCACACACATAAAACTGAAAAAGAGGAACTTCACCCTTCAGAAACATCTTTTTTCAGATACGAATATTTAAATGCGACGAGCTTCAACGGTAGACATAAAGTTCCTGTTAGAAAGAAATTCTCATGGTTCAATGAGGTTGGATTAGAGGTTAATATCCAAGGTTATTGGGTAAATACTCAGTCGGGTTTCTCTCCTGTAGACGGCAGATATGTTATGGTAGGAGCTGAACGTTTCTATTTCAAATAATCTTTCCCATAATAGCTTAATTAAAAACGAATAATCCATAAATACTAAGTATTATTTATGGATTATTCTTTGTTTTTATACTATCGTAAAAACTATGATAACATAGATCACCTAAGGGAAAAATTGGATTCATTATATTTCCAGTTGATCATTTATCAATAGTATGGTAAACAGCTTCATGCTCATTTGTGTTATTGGACAAGAAAGCGTGTAAAAACTGCACTACCATAAAACAACTAAACAAATAATGGCATCACAGGAATCCTACATAAGTTTTCAGATAAGCTCAGGAGGCTTTAATGGTAGAGAACTTTATTATTATAAGATTACCCCTACATATACAGAAGTAAAAATTAAGCTTACGCCATACAGTTCGCGTGAACCAATTGAAAAGTGCTTT
The DNA here is from genome assembly GCF_003149185.1 of Sediminitomix flava. Classification (NCBI taxonomy): domain Bacteria; kingdom Pseudomonadati; phylum Bacteroidota; class Cytophagia; order Cytophagales; family Flammeovirgaceae; genus Sediminitomix; species Sediminitomix flava. The sequence goes on from NZ_QGDO01000011.1 coordinate 74,417, forward strand.
ACAGGCCCTTATACAAGTGATGCATTCCGTTATTTGGAAGATAAGATCAAGAAATGCTTTGAGGTAAACCCAGATGATATTTTTTCTGGTAAAATGCCTTTTGACCCTAGTGTGGCAAGCACAATTGACATTCAGCTTTTCAATACACAGAAATTTATTCTAGGGAAATGGCTGCCTTGGATGAGCCATGTGATTCATCAGCTCAAAGGATTAGATTGTAAAGTTCATATGGACTACCAATACATCCTTGAACATGTGGAAGCTATCAAACGTCAAGCTTTGTTACAAATTCCTAGTTTTCATTTCACATTAGAGGATGAAAAACAAAGAGCTTCAGCCGTTCGGGTAAATGGATTCTTAGTTTGGTCTATGGATGAACAAACTCCCCCTAATGACTTGCTCTTGCTAAAAAGTGATGACTATTATATTGAAGTCTTCAGACGATTGGAAGGAGAGCCTCTTAAAATCACTGCAAAAGAGACTTTCAGTAAAGTCCTTTTGAAAAACAATGAATTAAGTTTAGAGAAATAAAAAAAGCGAGGATTAATTCCTCGCTTTTTCATTGAAAGTAGGTTTCGGTGAACCTGTTTTGAAGATAAGCATGAATAAGAATGAGGCAAATAGCCCAAACATCATCATTCCTCCTGCTTGATCTATCGTCAAATCTTTCGGAGACAAATCTTTGACAATCGCCAACTCAGCTTGATACTCTTCTTCGTTCTGCCAACGAATTATATTGCTGTCTTCGTTTTCTTCATTTTTCATCAGATTTGGCTTCATTCCCTCCATGAGTTCCTCAAGTTTTGTGATATGCACTTGACGCATATCTTCTCCCAAACTTGAGAATGAAAGCAATGTAAATAAAGCCAGTCCGAATACAGTACTACTTACAGACGCTGTAATGAATCCAAAAAGAAGACCATGCTGTGCTCTCAAAACATAATTGTTGAGCTTGTCTTTGAAGTACCACATTCCTCCACCCAACAATCCGCCATAAATCCCCCAATAGAGGTATTTTAACTGTCCGAAAGCATGTTTGCCAAATAGATGTAAAATAATGACGTAAAGAAAACAGCTCAAACCGATCGCTAAACCAGTTGTTAGTGCTGCTCCAAAAAGTTTCTTATTCATAGCTTATTAAAGTCTGTAATATTATGCAGATGGCAAGCTGTTTTTAGTGCCATTCACCGTTCCAACCACTTTCCCTTTCAATAGTTTACCGAAGAAAGGCGAATTGTTAGACAATGACTTATTATTTTCTTTAGTAAAAGTCCAGAAATCTTGCTCATCAAAGATGGTCAATTTAGCTTCTGCACCCTCTACAATTGAAGGATTTTCAAGCTTCAACAATCCACGAGGACCTGTTGTTAATTTCTCGATGATTACCTCTGTAGATACGTCTGCTGGCTTATTTGACATTAAAGCTGAGAATGCTGTCTGCAAACCAATTGCGCCAAAGTCTGCCAATTCAAACTCCAATTCTTTCGATTCAATATCTTGTGGAGCATGTGAAGAAACAATTGCATCAATCGTTCCGTCTTTGATACCTTCCCACAAAGCTTCTACATCCGATTTCAAACGGAATGGAGGTTTCACTTTAAAGTTAGTATCAAAGCCCATCATATCTTCATCAGTAAATGCAATCTGATGTGCTGCAATATCACAACTTACCTGTAAACCGTTTGCTTTTGCTTTACGGATCAATTCTACAGCTCCCGAAGTCGAAATATTAGAGAAGTGAATTTTTCCTCCTGTGTAGCCAAGAAGTGAAATAAAACGCTCAATCGCGATATCTTCTGCCAATGAAGGAATACCTCTCGTCCCCATTAGCGTACTTGTGATACCTTCATGCATTTGTCCGTTTTGGTGCATTTGAGTTTCTTCTGGAGAAACAATCAAAAGACCATCAAAAGGCTTCAAGTATTGTAAAATACGACGTGCTACTCCTAAGTGCCACATTGGATGTTCAGCATCAGAAAATGCAATAGCACCTTCTATATGTAAATCTTGTAGCTCTGTCATTTCTTCCCCTTTCAAATCTTTTGTTGCTGCCGCAACAGGGTGTAAGTCTACAGGAGAAAAAGCTGCACGATTTTTTATAAAAGAAACGGCTTCTTTGGTCTGTACTGCTGGTTTGCTATTTGGAAAAGTAACCACATCAGTAAAACCACCAGAAGCCGCTGTGCGACAAAGTGAGTCTATTGTTTCTTTATGTTCAATACCAGGTTCAGAGAGTGATGACCTCATATCAATCCAACCAGGAGAAACGCTGTACTGAGCACCATCTATAGATACTGCATCTTTTGCGTCTTGAATATCTCCGATTTTACTGATTTTGCCATTCTCAATCAGAATATTGGTTTGTTTGCTATGATATGCCGAAGAGGGGTCTATAACTTTTACCCCTTTAAGAAGAATATTATTCATTGCACAGAATAGTTTTGCTATTTAACCAGCAGATCTGTGTCCTAGTTTCACTGCCACAGACAAAGGTAGCAGAGTATGATGAAATTATCCAAAAAGGATGAAAGGAAATCGGGGAAAGTGGGAAAGAAGAATTAGTTTAAAAAAGGTAAAGTTCAAATTCGCTTGTAGAGTTTGAGTATATGTTTGCTTTGGTGTTGTTCTACTTTTATGTCATCCATGATGCGTTTTACGAGGATAAGCCCCATTCTGCCCGCTTTCTTTTCATGAATCACTTGCTCTATAGAAGGCGACTGATAGGTATTTGGGTCAAAACAGCTGCCTTCATCCATTATTTCAAAACAAATTTGCCCATTCAGCATTTTCACATTCACCTCCAAATCCATATCAGGATCGCAGTGGTTTGAATGAATAATGCGATTGGCACAAACTTCGTCGACAGCCAATACAAGAAGATCTATTTGTTCTTGTGTTACTGACTGTTTACTCAAAGTCTCTGCTACAAAATGCCGAAGCGTATGTAAATTTTCTGTATTACAATTAACTGTTTTCTTGTAGACCATTTATCAAGTCTTTTGCTTCATCTATTGTTGTTACAATGGAAAGAAGTTGATCTAACCCTAAAATGCGAAAAACTGTTTCCACATTTGATGCCATTCCGAAAAATACAAGAGAGGTTCCTTTTTCTTCCCATTCATCAATTCGGGAGGTGAAAACACCAATTCCTGCAGATGAAATATAAGTAAGTCCGGTACAGTCCACTAAAATGTTTCTGAAGAGCTTCGAAACTTGTTCTAATACTTCATCAATTTCTAAAGAAGAAGCAGCATCCACTTCACCATTGATCTTAATCACATGGAATTCTCCTTCATCACATTGTATTACTTCTACTTTGCTCATTACGTAAATAAAATCAGTAAGGTTTACGAAAAATCCTTTTTAACTCTATAGGATAGTTACAAAAAGGCAAAACACACACTTTCTCTCAAAAATGCAAGCGTAACCTCTCAAAAATAACTTAAAGAAGCTAAAAATCGTTTTGGCTTAGAATCTGATTAATACCATGGTAAGATCATCATCTACTTTATAATCTTTAGTAAAATCTTCTAATTCCTCCATCAGTTTTACGGAAACTTCTTTCACAGGACGCTCTGCATGTTGAAGTAAGAAATCTTTCAGGCGATCATAGCCATACTCTTCTCCATCAGGTGACTTTGCTTCTATAACGCCATCGGTGTACAAAAAGATTAAATCTCCTTTTTCATAAGAAATTTCATTGGTCTCCAAGAACTTGAAAAAACTGTCGTTTCGAATGATTCCTAAGCCCATCCCTTTACCGTCTAGTGGCACAACTTCTTTGGCCGAAGCTTTATAATAATAAGCAGGACAGTGCCCTGCCCTAGAGTATCGGATATATTTAGCGGTAATATCAATGTCCAAATAACAAGCCGTAACAAAACTTCCTTTTTCCAAACATGTACTCAACGAGTTGTTGGCATGATAGAAAAGCTCTGAAGGATCTAAATTCATCCGCACCAAAGCTTGGAAAATCCCCTTCATCTGTGCCATGTTAAAAGCAGCCGAAATTCCTTTCCCTAAGACATCGGCAATCACAATTCCATATTTTCCATCTTTGATCTGATAGAAATCGTAGTAATCTCCCCCCACTTCTGTATGCGGTAGTGAACGTGCATACAATTCAATACCTTCTACTTCAAATAGTTTTTCGGGTAAAAGACGCTGTTGTACTTGTCGGGCAATTTCCATTTCATTACGGATTCGCTCATGTCCCAAAGCATCTTCTAGCAATCTAAAATTGTGCAATGCAATACCTGCTTGTGCTACCAAAGCATTTACAGAATTGATCATCATTCGGTCAAACCCTTGATAGATCGTTTTTAAAAGCACCAACATTCCGATCGTTTCTTCAGCCCTCTTGACAGGAACTACCATGACCGATCTGAAACGCTCATTGCTTTCATCACCTATGTATGGATTGAAGGTGTATTTTTTCGTTTTGGTAAGATGTTCTGTTCCTTTTTTATCTAAAATTTTACGGATGTATTCTATTTCTTTTGTCGACATCTGATGCGACGAAAAGAAGTTATCGGGATAAACCTCTAACCAACCACCTTCAGCTTTTACGATACTTACAGCATTTCCCAAAAGCACTTTATATACATCCTCTTTTGTTTCACCCTCTATCAGTGTCCTTGTCAAACTTTGCGATAGACTGATCTCTTCAAATTTCTGCTCAAACACAGAAGATGTTGGCAAATTAAAAAGCATGAAAAGGATACTTGCAAAAGCATATATCGAGATGAATGTAAACAAGGTTATTGAGAATACATTCTTCAGTAGATCATCAACAATAAAATTGGGCTGTTCAAAGTAATATCGGATACTGAATACGAAATAGGCTAATGCCAATAGCACAAAAATCAGCTGAAAAATACTCGCTACTTTCTGAGAAAAGTTAAGGTAAGGAACCCATCTCACATTCACGCATAGTACCAAAATCCATATTACCAATACCGCATAAGGGATATTGAAATACATATCAACGATTCCTATACGGAAGAAATGACTGATAAGCGCAACTAAGAGAAATATTTCAAAAGCCTTCCAAATTCGGTATGACCACACCTTTTTTTCATGAAGGATAAGTCGTTTCCAAGTTGTGAATGCGACAATCAAGGTTATCAATAACGATGCAAATTCAACTTGAAAAAAGAAAGCATTTATAAGCGGATGATCTGCCCAAAAAGAGTCTTGAATAACAAGATTTGAGATATTTATACAAAGCGATATGAAGGTACAGATCAAGGTTGTGATAAACACCCGCCAAAGTAAAGCCTGAATATCATACTCGATATGCTTCAGAATTCGGTCAGCATACAAATATCCACTTCCGATGAACAGGTTTAGAAAGAAGCCTTTGAAAAAGAGAGGAGTCTCAATGAGCATAAAATCTCCACTTTCCAAATACACTTGCTCCTGTACCCCAACAATGAGAAGCATAATCCAACTCAGAATAAATACAATGATGGTTCCTTTTTCTACACGGTCAAGCCTTACCATATCTTCATGCAAGTTTCTTATTATACGGCATTTATAGTCAAAAGGACTATATAAGGGGAATTATATCTTAATATAAGATGATCTACCGTAATGGAAAGTTAGAAAGACTAAAGGAATAAATCAGATTTTTAAGTTTTTTTACTACTAAAACTAGTACAACAAGTTTATTTCGCTTTTTATCGATTAAAAACAGATAAAAAAAATGTTAACTCTGAAATGGTTAACAAGAAATAATAACACAAATGTGTATCTTTTGAGATCGTAAGATTGATAAATATTGTATTTAATCATGTAAAGGGAATTTGGTGTTATTTCACCGTAAAGATTTGAAAGGTAGTGCTCGAAAGAATAAGTCTCAGTTATATCACTTTTTGTAGAGGGGGAGGAATAATCCTTTTAATTTTTTGCCTCAGTTTATCTTCTTTCGCACAAGATGAAAACAACACCCTATCCTCAGATTCTACTGCTCAAATACATTTTGAAGGAGATAGTATCTCTATTGCTTCAATTACCCTCAACGGAAATAACATCACCAAAAACCATATTATTCTAAGGGAATTGAGTTTTAAAAAAGGCGATGAAATTTCTACAGAAGACCTTAATGAATTCCTAAAAAAAGAACGTAATAAAGTTTTCAACACCAACCTTTTTGAAAGTGTTGAATTTGACTACAAACTCAATGAGAGAAACGAACTAGAGCTTACCGTCGATATGGTTGAACGATGGTATATCTGGCCTATTCCTATTCTTGAAATTGCTGATCGTAATTTTAATGAATGGATAAATAACAGAGGTGCAGATTTCTCTCGTATTTATTATGGAATTCAGTTCAAACAACGAAATTTTAGAGGAAGAAATGAAAATTTACAACTCTTGCTTAGAGGTGGTTTTGCTGAACTTTACCGCATAAGCTACGATGCTCCATACATTAATAAGAAACAAAAAACCAGTTTACATATCGATGCTTTTTATAGAGAAGACCCGAATGTTGCCTATAAAGTAGAAGATGATCGATTTGTAGAAATCAACAGTACAGAAGGCCCCATAAAATGGACTTGGGGAGCTAGTGTTGGAATAGGCAGAAGAGCTAAATTCTTTGACTATCATAGACTTGTTTTGTCTTATAGAAATATCACCGTAGCTGACACAGTTACGACCTTAAATCCAAATTATCTTGCCGATGGTAAGAATCAGATTCAATACCTGAGCTTAACATATAGATATAGGCGAGATATGAGAAATATTGCTAGTTATCCTCTCAGTGGGTCATTTTTAGAAGTTTCTCTTACAAAAGAAGGTTTGGGAGTTTTCAATGATATCAATACAGCTTCTTTTGATCTTGATTACTCAAAATACTTTGATTTAGGGAATAACTTCTATCATGCTAGTGGAATTTCAGCAAAAGTATCTACCCCTAACGATCTCCCTTACGAGAACAGTAAAACGCTTGGCTATTCAAATAATATGGTCCGAGGCTATGACAAATACGTATCTTTAGGAAATTCCATTGGAGTTTTAAAAAATACTTTGAAGTATAAACTCATATCCACAAAAATCAATATCAATCTTGATAAAAAGAAGTTTAAATACTTTTCTAGTATCCCTATAGATATTTACATCAAAACGTACGCTGATGTGGGCTATAGTTCTCAAAATGATTCATTTAATAGTTCTGAGTTGAATGAATTACCGAACACGTTCCTTGGAGGTGGAGGACTTGGTCTTGATATTGTGACATTTTATAGTACAGTACTACGTCTAGAATATTCAGAGAACGTACACGAAAAGAAAGGAGGATTCTTCTTTTATCTAAGTGCTGACATTTAATAGGTATATTTTTTCATTATTGGATTGAGGTCTTCATCTACTAATAAATGTCCTTTATCTAAAATATCAATCGTACAATTCTGAATTCCCTCACTTAAAATATGTGCGCCTTCTAATAAAACTACTTCATCTCTTCTCCCATAAAATAAATGCACAGGTATCTTATACTCATTTAGCCCTTTCTTGATACCAATTAAATCGGGTTTAAATGCTCGCATAGTCTTATGCATATTGAAAAATCTTTGCCTTTGCGATTTATGTCCAAAATGGTTACAAGTAAAGTCATAAAGAAATTTCGAAATCCAATTCTTTTCGTAGACAAAATCAACGATTTTGAAAAACAACCACGGAAGTCTCATCAGAGCTTTTAAAAGGATAATTAAAACTCTTGGTAATGCATTTATATCGTAGAGTGGATGGGTTTTCACCCCATCTGGAGCAAGTAAATACACTTCTTCCAATCTTGGTAAAATCCGTTGGATAAGTGATAAACTTATTCGTCCTCCCATACTATATCCCATTAGAGAAAAGCTCTTTTTCTTTTCCATTTTAGATATAGCTAAGAATAACTTTATCAAATCATTCTTCGAAAAAAACTTCCGATTCCACCTAGTTTTGCCGTGATAAGGTAAACTTATAGCATAAACAGTATATTTTTCACTTAAGGAACTTTTTAGAACTTGATATAACTGAGCTTTATCGCCAAAGCCATGTAAGCATATCAACAACTTTTCTCCAGAGCCATACTTGATGTATTCTACATTTCCATAAGGGGTCTTTAAGTAGTTTTCAGGAATAGAATTATTTTCATTCATTTGCTCCAAGTAAGACTCGTAGCTTGTACTTTTTTGTTGAATTTTACCTTCCTTATAATTTCCAATACTAAGTCCCATTTCTGAATTACTGAGTTAATTGCTTGTTACTAAAAGTATTCAAATAATCTGATAAAATTGTTTATTGCTTAGATTTATCCATTTTGAAAACAATTTTTTCTGTTTTTAGATAAAGAAAGAATATCTTTATGACTCTAAAAAAATATTACTTTTAGAAGTTTGGATACATTTTTTAGGTTTCAATCCCTTACTTGTCACCAAGTGTATTCATTAAATTTTAAACTGAAATTTAGATTTTCACCAAATAATCTTAGGTATAGTTTTGGAACAAATCGGAACTAACCCAAAAAGATCTAACCTAAAGTAGAATGGCGATGAACCAATCAAAAAACTTCGAGAAAAAAATTGGTATTATTGGATTAGGCTATGTTGGCTTACCTTTAGCTGTCGAATTTGCTAAGCATAATGTAAATGTAGTCGGCTTTGATATAAACGTTGATCGTATTGCTGAACTTAAAAGTGGGGTCGATAGAACGCTAGAAGTTCCTAATGATGAACTTTCATCAGTTTCAAGCTTGCAATTCACTTCTTCAATTGAAGAAATCAAAGACGTAGATATATATATTGTTACTGTACCAACTCCAATCAGTGAGTTCAAAACTCCTGATTTGACTCCGCTTAAAAAAGCTAGTGAAACTGTTGGTAAAGTTTTAAGTCAAGGTAATATTGTTGTATACGAATCAACTGTTTACCCTGGTTGTACAGAAGAAGAGTGTGTTCCTGTTCTTGAAAAAGTAAGTGGATTAACATTCAATCAAGACTTCTTCTGTGGATACTCTCCAGAAAGAATTAATCCAGGAGATCACGTACACAGAGTACACAATATCAAAAAAGTCACAAGTGGTAGTACACCTGAAATTGCTGAAGAAGTTGATCAGATGTATAACATTGTAGTTGAGGTAGGTACACATAAAGCTTCTTGTATTAAAGTTGCTGAGGCTGCAAAAGTTATTGAAAACTCACAAAGAGATTTAAATATTGCTTTTGTCAATGAGTTATCATTAATTTTTGATCGTGTAGGAATTGACACCCTTGAAGTACTTGAAGCTGCGGGAACTAAGTGGAACTTCCTTCCATTTCGTCCAGGACTTGTAGGAGGTCACTGTATTGGTGTAGACCCTTATTATCTTACTCATAAAGCAGAGAGTCTAGGATATCATCCTCAAGTAATTCTTGCTGGTAGAAGGATCAACGACAATATGGGTTCATTTATCGCTAGTAAGGTTGTAAAACTGATGCTTCAAAAGAAAGCTCTAAGCCAAGGAACAAGAGTTCTAGTCATGGGAATTACATTTAAAGAAAATTGCCCTGATATTAGAAACTCACGAGTTATTGATATTATTGAAGAATTCCATGGTTATGGACTGAATGTTGATGTTTATGATCCTCAAGCTGATAAGAACGAAGTGAAACATGAATATAATGTTGATCTTATAGAAAAGCCTGAAGGAAAGTATGCAGCTGTTGTTCTTGCTGTTTCTCACTCAGAATTTGAAGGGATAGACTTAGATAGTTTCACAGAAAACGATTCTGTTATCTATGACGTCAAGTGTGTACTTGATAAAAATGCAGTGACAGATAGATTATAAGATTTAAAGGAAAAAAGGCTGTCCCACAGCCTTTTTCATTTTATACACGGGAAAGTAAATGTTAATCAAAGACAGTAAAATACTAGTAACCGGAGGAGCTGGGTTTATCGGTTCTAACCTCATTGATGAATTGTTAAAGCAAGGAAATTTTGTCCGATGCTTAGACAATTTTGCTACTGGGAAAAAAGAAAATATTGAACCATTCCTTTCCCATGAAAACTTTGAGTTCATTGAAGGAGATATCCGTGACCTTGAAGCCTGTAAAATAGCTACAGAAGGAATCGAATATGTACTGCATCAGGCAGCTTTAGGTTCTGTTCCAAGATCTATTAATGACCCAATCACTTCTAATGAAGTTAACATTAGTGGTTTCTTAAATATGCTTGTTGCGTCAAGAGATGCAAATGTGAAACGATTTGTTTATGCTGCAAGCTCATCCACTTATGGTGATCATCCTGACCTACCTAAAGTTGAAGATAATATTGGAAAACCTCTTTCTCCATATGCTGTAACCAAGTATGTCAATGAACTTTATGCTAAAGTCTTTGCTGATACTTACGGGCTAGAAACTATTGGTCTTCGTTACTTCAATGTATTTGGACGAAAACAAGATCCATATGGAGCATATGCAGCAGTCATTCCAAAGTTTGTTTCGGCTCTTATGCGTAAAGAAGCTCCAGTGATCAACGGTGATGGAACTCATTCAAGAGACTTCACATATATCGATAATGTAATCCATGCAAATCAAGTTGCCGCATTATCTACTCACCCAGATGCTATAAATACTGTTTATAATGTTGCTTTCGGAGAAAATACTTCACTGAATCAACTTTTTGATACTTTAGTTGAAGAACTCTCTGTATTTGATTCAGATATTAAAAATATAAAACCCGTATACGGACCAGAAAGAGCTGGAGATGTCAAACACTCTCTTGCTAGTATAGATAAGGCCGCAACACTTCTAGGTTATAACCCTAAATTTAGTTTTAAAGAAGGCATTAAAGATTCTGTCCGTTGGTACTGGGAAAATTTGGTGGTAAATTCTTAACCCTAAGAAACGCAAATACACTATAACTATGAAAGGAATTATTTTAGCCGGAGGATCAGGCACTCGCCTACATCCTTTGACATTGGCTGTCAGTAAACAGCTCATGCCTGTGTATGACAAGCCAATGATTTATTATCCTCTATCAACATTAATGCTTGCCGGTATTCGTGAGATCTTGATTATTTCAACACCTCATGATATGCCTCAATTCAAAAAGCTTTTGGGTGATGGTTCTCAAATAGGTTGCGATATTACTTATGCAATTCAGCCTTCTCCAGATGGACTAGCACAAGCCTTCATTATTGGAGAAGAGTTTATTGGAAATGATTCTGTAGCATTAATATTAGGTGATAATATTTTTTATGGCGATGGAATGAGTCAACTTCTACAGTCTAAAATAAATCCTGAGGGAGGAGTTGTATTTGCATATCACGTCAATGATCCAGAGCGATATGGCGTAGTTACTTTTGATGAAAATGAAAAAGTAATTTCAATTGAAGAAAAGCCTGAAAATCCTCAATCAAATTATGCTGTACCAGGCATCTATTTCTACGATAATCAAGTCGTAGAAATTGCGAAATCATTAAAACCTAGTCCTAGAGGAGAATTAGAAATCACAGATGTCAATAAAGTATACCTTGAGAAAGGACAGCTTTCTGTTGGAAAATTAAATAGAGGTACTGCTTGGCTAGATACGGGTACTTTTGCTTCATTGATGCAAGCAGGGCAATTCGTTCAAGTTATTGAAGAAAGACAAGGTTTAAAGATCGGTTGTATAGAAGAAGTAGCTTTCAGAATGGGCTTTATTGATTCTGAGCAACTACAAAACTTATCCAAGGCTCTTTTAAAGAGCGGCTATGGAAAATACCTTGAGCAAATAGCGAAAGGAAACCTAGCTGAAATCAATATCTAAATGACATTCCAAAACTTCTAAATAATAAATGAAAAAGGTTTTTGTTACTGGTGGTACTGGATTTATCGGTTCGCACACTGTAGTTGAATTAATTGAACAAGGTTACGAGCCTGTAATCGTTGATGATCTTTCAAATTCTAACATTGAAATTTTAGATCAGATAGAACAAATTACAGGTAAAAGACCAACCTTTGAATCATTCAATCTAATTGATCCTGTAAAGACTGATGCCTTTATTGAAAAACATAAAGACATGGTTGGTATCATTCACTTTGCAGCCTCAAAAGCTGTAGGTGAGTCTGTAGCCGATCCATTAAAATATTATCAAAATAACTTTACATCATTAGTCAACATACTTCAAAGTATGAAAAAGCATGATGTGAAAAATATTGTATTCTCTTCTTCATGTACGGTTTACGGACAACCTGATCAACTTCCAGTAGATGAAAATGCACCAGTTAAAGTTGCTGAATCACCTTATGGAAACACAAAACAGGTTTGTGAAGAAATATTGAGAGATACTGCAAAAGCTCACCCAGAAATTAATGGAATTGCGTTAAGGTATTTCAACCCAATTGGAGCACACCATACTGCTCTTATTGGAGAATTGCCACTTGGAGTTCCTCAGAACCTCATCCCATTTATTACTCAAACGGCAAAAGGTATTCGTGAACAACTTCAGGTTTTTGGAGATGATTACAACACACCTGACGGAACTTGTATTCGTGACTACATTCATGTAGTTGATTTGGCTAAAGCTCACATTAAAGCTGTCGAACGAATGGAAGGAGGCGAATGTAAATCCAATTATGAGTTCTTCAATATTGGTACAGGAACTGGTAGCTCTGTTCTTCAAGTTCTTAATGCCTTTGAGAAAGTTAACGGAGTAAAAGTCAATTACAAAATTGCACCTCGTCGTAGTGGTGATGTAGAACAAGTTTGGGCAAATACAGACATTGCAAACAATGAATTAGGCTGGAAAGCTGAAAGAGATTTGGATGAAATGGTAAAAAGTGCATGGGCTTGGGAAAACTACTACAGAGATAAGCTTTCTCAAGTAATCGAAAAAGTTGAAGCATAAAGTTTCACAAAAATATAATTCTAAAAGCGGAAATCTTTTTGTAAAGGTTTTCGCTTTTCTTTTACACATCATCCTATTGATTCATGTTTTTTCATAAATTTGAGTAATTATATGACTTTTAGATAACTAATCACGAATAGATCAGTTATTCTCTCAAAAACATAAAACAGCTCAATTCTTTAACTTTTTATGGAAGAACAGAATATCGTCTCTGATTTCGGATATATATTTCTCTTTATTGCTGCAGGTATTATTTTCGTATTTGGAGGACTAATGGCTTCAATGCTCTTGCGTCCAAATAGACCTAATCCAGAAAAGCTTACGACATATGAAAGTGGTGAAGATCCCGTAGGAAATGCATGGGGACGCTTCAACATTCGTTTCTATATTGTAGCACTTATGTTTATTCTTTTTGAAATAGAAATCATATTTCTATTCCCTTGGGCCACTGTTTTTGGTCAAAAAGAGTTAATAGATGCTACGGAAGGAACTTGGGGATGGTTTGCACTTTTTGAAGCTATCATTTTTGTCGGTATTTTAGCACTCGGTCTTGCATATGCATGGCGAAAAGGCTTTATAAATTGGGTAAAACCAAAACCTCAGACTGCTGAATTCGAAAGTCCTGTACCTGAGGATTTATACAATAAAGTCAACGAGACTTATCAATAGCTTTAACTGATAGATTTTATGTCAAACAGACTTTTGCTAGGAGGCATGTTTCTACTAAACATACTCCTTTTTTTTGCTTGTACACCTTCTGAAGAGAAAATCAGTACTGACCCAAGTCTGAATCTTACTTTCTCTGAAGATACACTTACGTTTGACACTTTATATTCTGAAATAAAAAGTACGACAAAACGCCTAAAAGTTTACAATCCGTCTGAAAATGCAATCTTAATTAATAGCATTCGTTTCCAAGAAGCTACCAATGATTTTCAAATCAGCCTTTTTGGAGAAAATGCTCAAGAATTTAACAATATCACACTTTTTGGCAAAGACAGTCTGATGTTGCTTCTAGATGCTACGCTAGAAAATTCGGATCAAAATGATATGATTTTCTTAGAGAATCAGCTTCAGTTTTCCTTCAATGCAAAGCTTCAAGAACTACCTGTACAAGCATGGAAACAAGATGTACACATTATTGGAGCTAATGAAACGGAGACTTTACTTGAGAATTCTACACACTGGACAGCTGATCGACCTTACGTTCTTAGAGGAAATATCATTGGTGAAAATCTCTTGGTAGATGCTGGTGCGACCATCTTAATGGACAACTTTTCAAGTATCATTATTAATCAAAACATTCAACTTTTAGGCTCTCTAGAAGATACTATTCTTATCCAATCTATTCGTCAAGATGAATACTATGCCAATGCACCCAACCAATGGAATGGTATTTTTCTATCTGAAAATAGTCAAAATCATATCATTCAAAATACCATTATTAAAAATGGTCGCTATGGTATTTTTTACATAGGAAATGGTTCTGAAACGGCCAATCTCAGTATTGAAAATACCTTGATTGCAAATATGGAAGCCATGGCTTTATTAGGAGTTTCTTGCAATGTAAAACTGATCAATTCCATCATTTACAACTCTCAAATAGCAATGGCATTTGGTGGAGGGGGCAAATATGAACTCGTCCATAACACTTTTGCTAATTTTACCCCTTCATTTTTTCAAAATGAGCCATCCTTTAATTTCTCTAATTATGTCAAATTTGAAGATCTAGAGTTTTATGGTGATACAGAAATCACACTTACCAATAACATTCTTTGGGGAGATCTTTATGATGAGCTTTTTATAAACCAAGAAGAAGATGCTACATTCTTGCTTTCGGGAAGTAACAATATTATAAAAACAACGTCAGATGAAATAAGTGGACTTGAAAATACAAGTATTGATAATCCTGTTTTTACACAAGACACTTATTTACTAGACTTCAGATTAGACGCTGAAAGCCCTGCTATAAATAATGGCGTTCAGACAAAATACACTACTGATTTTTATGGTATAGATCGTAGTTCTGAGCCAGATATTGGGGCTATTGAATGGGTTGAAGCAGAAGCAAACTAAACACAAACTTGATCTTCTTTCAATTGGAAAAGGTAATTGTGATTTATGGGTAAAAGTTTTACTCTGCATTTAAGAAATAATACATATTAACTATGTTTTTATGATTTCTTGAACATCAGAATACTCTTAGATTTACCTTCTTAAATTTGAAAAAGATTAAGAAACTTCAAGATAGAAATACATAAATAAACAATGAAAACCTACGTTTACCCACTTAAGGGAAAGATTCAGAATTATGCATGGGGTGGAAATTCATTTATCCCACAATTGCTAGATTTTAGCGCCGAAGAAAATACACCATACGCAGAATACTGGATGGGAGCACACGATAAAGCTCCTTCAGTTCTTAGTACACAAAATGGTGAGACGAATCTAAATGATTTCATTCAGACGGATGCAAATACGATCCTTGGAGATGTAATTGCAAAACGTTTTGACAATAAACTTCCATTTTTATTCAAAGTTCTTGATGTAAAGCAAATGCTTTCTATTCAAGTACACCCAACAAAAGAGGAAGCAGTTAAAGGATTTGCTAGAGAAAATGAGGAAGGAATTCCACTTTCAGCTAGTCACAGAAACTATAAAGACGATAATCATAAACCTGAAATCATGGTTGCTCTAACCGATTTTTGGTTGCTGCACGGTTTCAGAAATGAACAAAGTCTTCGTGAGATACTTGAAATTTATGATGTCTTTAAACCTCTAATTCCTGTTTTTGAAAGCGGCAATTATAAGGCATTATATCAATATGTTATGGAAATGCCACAAGAGGAAGTAGATACAATGCTACAACCTCTTATCGATCACCTTCTCCCTCTTTACGAAGCTGGAAAATTAGAGAAACACTCTCCGAACTACTGGGCGGCTAAAGCTGCAGTGGAAATGTCTCAAGGAAATCATTTAGATAGAGGTATTTTCTCTATCTATTTCTACAATCTTGTAAAAGCGAAAAAAGGAGAAGCTGTTTTCCAAGATGCGGGAATTCCACACGCTTATTTAGAAGGTGTAAACATGGAATTGATGGCAAATTCTGACAACGTTCTTCGTGGTGGATTAACTCCAAAACACGTAGATGTTCCAGAGCTGTTGAAGCATGTTACTTTTGAAGCTGTGACACCAAATTTATTGGAAGGTGAAAATATTTCTGATTACGAACGTGTCTATAAAAGTCCTGCTCCAGATTTTGAGTTGAGTAGAATTACACTCCCTTCTGCATCTACTTATAAAAGTGTAGAAAAACACGCTGCCGAAATTATAATTGCAATAGAAGGAGATGTAACTGTGAAGACAGATACTGATGAGTTTAAGATTGAAAAAGGAGAAGCATTCTTTGCATCCGCAGATGCCGCTTATAGCATTGATGCTGATCAAGAGAGTTTACTGTTTAGAGCTACTGCTCCATTAAACTAAAACCTTCTTATTCATAGATATTTAAAGCCTTGTAAAACCTATTTTGCAAGGCTTTTTTATAGAAAAAGAAACCACTCAAAAATATTTCGAGTGGTTTACTAATCAGATTATTCTCAACCTTATTAATATTATTTTTAGACTTATAAAACAGTTGGCGATTCCTCAACAGAAATATTTACACCATCCAGTTTTAATGTATTTTGAGTCGATACTTTGATAACTCCTTTCGCACTTGTAAAAATATTCTTCGCCAACTTGCTTGTAGACACAAAACTTCCCCACACCATCATTTCACCATCTACATAAACTTCACCATGATCATTGAGGTAGTAATTATCTCCTACCATAAATTTCCCGTGCTTTGATATATCTACAACTGCTTTCTGCTTGTGATGAATATGCTGTTTTACTTTCATTTCTCCGTAGACAATGAAGTTAGAATGTCCGAATAGGTCTAGACTCTCTCCTACTTCAAACTTTCCTACAATCTCTCCTATACTATTCTTTGAAAAACTAGCCGACTTAGCTAAGGCTAAATGCCCACTTTCAATCACATGAATTTTAGATTTCCCAGAAACATCTAAACTACCTTTACCATCTAAAAGACCTGAAATTTCTAGGCTACTGTAGTGAGTCAATTCTATTTTCGATTTCACCTCTAGTTTTGCTTTTTCAGAAATTGAAAACTTATGGTTCGACTCATTATTTAATAATAGATTATTGAAGAATGCCTCCCCTTCTATATTCACTTCAGCCAAAGATTCCGTTCTGAAATCTTTCTTTACTTCTAGCACTCCTCTTCCTCTATAAAAGCTAAAATCTTTGAGTATTATACTTCCATTTATTTCTATTTTTCCTTCATTTTTAATTGTACTATTTCCCTCTAATACTACAGATTCTTTCCCTTCGCTCAAAACACGTATAGAAGCTCCCTCATCTAAGTTTAGAAGTGCATTGGTACACATTACGATCTTTTCTCGAACGGTCAGTATAACCCCTGAAGGAATATTCAGTGTGCCTTTTTGAATAATCAAAGTTTTAAAGGTTCCACTCGTATCTAGTGTTTTAGCATTCTTAATTGTTAAGACCTCTTCACTTGTATCTTTTCCAGCATCTTCAACTTTCGGGGCAATACGATTCTGTCCTACTATGCTAAAAGATATCAAACATAGTAAGCTTATCGCTATCAGACCTTTTTTCATGATAATAGGTTTTTAGTAGTTGTTTCTTGATTATTTCGAAGTCTGTTTGATACTTTAAATACTATTTATTACGCTCTCCGTTGTAAATTTTTTGGTAGTGTTCTTTTAGCTTTTCAAGCTGTTTTTCAGTGGGTTTTTCTTCATTAATCACATTCGGATAAAACGTTGCACCAGAGTGTGTATCCAAATAATACAGTAATGAAGGTACTAGCCAACAAATCCCTGCCCACATGATATATGATGATATTTCCATAAATCGCTTCTTTTAGTGTACAATGATTTTCTCATACTGTATTCCGTTATCATTCGATATTTTGAGGAAATACATACCTTGTATCAGATGATCTACAGAAATTTCCCAAGCATGAGGAGTACTTGACACCTCTCCTACTTTCAGTTGATTACCTATCTCATCATAAAGCATAAAATCATAATTGCTGGCTAAAGATGTCCGATTATCTTTTGAAATGAAGATATGGCTAGCAGCAGGATGCAAACTATTCGTTAACTTCTCTCTCATATCATTCAAAACAGTAATAGGATCTGAGTATGAGCAAGAGCCATCTTTTGCGGTTTGCTTTAATCTGTAGAAGTTCTTTCCTAGAGCAGGAAAATCATCTTGGAAAAAATAATATTGAATGGCATTCGAGCTTCCTGATGCATCCACTTTGAATAAGGATTCATAGTGTTCTCCGTCCAACGACTTCTGAATATCGAATGATTCACTATTAGTTTCTTCCTTTGTTTCCCATTCGATGATAGCAGAACCGCTTTCCATCCAGACTTTAAAAGAAATCAGATTCGTCGATAAAGTGTAGGTCACTTTATTCGGTAAAATCATAGAACCAAAACGTGAAGAACAGTCTTCTTCAGCGTATTCTATATCTGTCTTCTTACTTTTTTCAGCAAAGACAGATAAATGGCAGCAACAAAAAAATAAAAATACCCAAGAGTAAATTTTCAGCATTATGATAGTAGGTTAAGTAAATTAGGTTAAATCTCCGTTAGGAATGTAATTAGGTTTCAGTCATCAAACAGAGGTGCTATGGAATGGGTTCTAGATACTTCTGTGAGCTATCGTAAGGTATAAGCTATTGAAGAAGCTATTCTCAACTAAATAATGAACTTTTTATGCAATTCATACGAGCTAAAAAAAGGATATAAAAAAAGGTCTTGGCACCTAAGCGTACCAAGACCTTTATTTCTTAACTCTTTTACCTTATACAAAAGCAAAAAATGCTAGCCATGTAAGGAATAAGATTGGTAATAAGATTGGCAACGAATATCTAACGATATAACCGAAGAACGAAGGCATCTCAATACCAATTTGCTCTGCAATAGATTTCACCATAAAGTTAGGTCCATTACCGATATATGTCATAGCTCCGAAGAATACCGCAGATACTGAAATTGCTCTCAACTCAATAATTGCTTCAATTCCTCCGAATTGCTGTGCTCCTTCTGTAAAGGCAACTACATCTTGAAGATTACCAATATCTCCACCTTTAGCTGCAAGCGCTGCAGTAAAGAAGTTCAGATAAGTTGGTGCGTTATCCAAGATACCTGATAGTGTACCTGTACCCCAATAAAGTGTATTGTGCGTGATTAGAGCGGCTCCTTCAGGAGATGCTGCAAATGAGGCTACCAATTCTAAAGCGGGCATCATTGTACCGAAAATACCTACGAAAATGAATGCAACTTCTCTAATTGGCTCAAAGTTGAAATCATTTCCTTCAATTGCTCTTTTATCAGCCAATGTAAAAGAGAAGTAAGCAACACTAAGCATGATTAGCTCTCTGATGAAAGAGAAACCAGTCAAATACGTTCCAGCTTCTTTAGCCGCAGGGATTGTAGAAATACCCAAACTTCCGTCTGTGTGCTCAATTACTGCAGGTACCCAATTCAATTTTGCAGGGTCAATGAAAATAGCCACAATCACAAGAACCAACCACAAAAAGTTTTTCGCTCCTGTAAAGCTAATTTTATTCGTATACTCAGCATTTGAATTATCTTCAATCAGGTCACCTTCTTTTGCTCCTTGTCTTTTATCTACAAAGAAGAATAAAATAGCCAACAAGCCAATTCCAAATACCCACGGCGTGAAACTGTGCTCTAATGTCCATTCGAACGGTACTCCTTTCAAGAAACCTAAGAATAGTGGAGGGTCTCCAATTGGAGTCAAAGCTCCACCCACGTTACTTACCATGAAGATAAAGAAGATGATATGGTAAGCAGAAATACGTCCTTTGTTCAAACGAATGAATGGACGAATCAAAAGCATAGAGGCACCTGTAGTACCAATAATATTTGAAATAATAGCTCCAATAACCAATAGTACCGTATTTGCGAGTGGTGTCCCTTTACGGTCTATATTGATCATGATACCCCCTGAGGCAATATACAATGCCGACAATAGTGAGATAAATTGGAAGTACTCAAAGAAAGCGTGTAATGGCGCAGCGTGATTGTGTAGCCCGAAAAGGTAATACACAACTACAACTAGGGCCAAGCCTATAGCTACTTTAGGATAGTTATGATGCCAGAACTTTTCATAAAATAAAGGCCCTGTAGCAATCATAGTCAATAAAATCACAAATGGAATTACTGAAAATGGGGATGCTGGTGCTCCATGTCCTCCGGCCTCAACAGCACTAGCACTCATAATACTGGCAACTTCTGCAAATGCCCCTTCAGCTCCAAAAGCTGAAAATCCCAGCATCACCAGTAATGTTAGAATAAGTTTTTTCATCATTTTTCTGTTTCAACAGTCTAGTAGTATCTCTCCACAACCCACACACTCATTGCTTGTCTGTTTTTTTTACCGAGTTGTGTAATATTTTTAATCCAATTTTTTCCCCTTACCTTAAAATGGAATTTTGGTATGGCAAGTGTAAATTTTTCCATTCTTAAAGAGAATGACTAAAATCAGCTTTCTAATCAATCTTACTCATTACCGTGTTTTATTCCGTTAAAATCCATTTTAACCAAATAATATTGTCAAAATATTTGTAATTATTTAATACTTGGAACAGCCATTTTAGCACATTCATTATATTAACAAGGTTTTAGTGTGTCAAATTAATTTTTATAGGCTTAAAAGAATGTCTAATGAAAGCGATGAATTAGTAACAATTTATTTACAATAACGTCTTTTTGGTGTCAATTATTCAGCTATGGATTTTTTAATGCTTTCCAACATTATACTTCAATTTGTTTTACTAGCTCCTTTTAGTTGAATAATGTATTTTTGAATTATGAGTAAAACATCAAACTTCAGAGTCCCACTTTTCATAGCCAGAAGATATTTTTCTATTGGAAAAAGTTTTATCAAACTTCTTTCTAGTATCTCTATGTTTGGCGTTGCGATTGGTACGGCTGCACTTGTCATTGTCTTATCCGTTTTTAATGGACTAGAAGACTTGACTAGGAATATGTATATGATGCATAACCCCGACATCAAGATCAGCCCTAGCAAAGGCAAACACTTTGAATATACCGACGCGCTCAAAAATAAGCTAAATACAATTGAAGGAGTTGAAGTTCTTACCGAAACGGTAGAAGACAATGCTCTACTGATTTATAAAGACCAACAAAAGGTAATTAATATGAAGGGCGTTTCTTCAAACTTTATGAGCCTTTACGAATTTGATACTACTTTAGTATTGGGTGATTCATACCTTTTAAAAGATAGCGTTCCTTATTTATTGGCAGGCGCTGAGCTTTACAAGGAGCTTTCTTTAAGAGTAAAAGATAACTTGAATTTGTTAGAAATTTGGTTTCCGAAGCGAGAAAAGAAAGTTTCTCTAAATCCCAATACTGCCTTTAAGAAAGCTTATATACAGATTGGAGGGATTTTCCTTACAGAACCAGAATATGATGCTCAGAACGTAATTGTACCAATGGGTTTTGCAAAGAAACTCCTACAATACGATAATGAACTGACCTCACTAGAGATTCGAGTAGCAGAGAATTACAGCATATATGAAGTTCAAGAACAGCTTAAGGATGCTCTAGGCGATGACTTTGAGGTAAAAAATAGTGATGAACAACAAGCTCATATTTTGAAAGCTGTCAAAATCGAGAAGTTTTTCACCTACATCGCATTTGTATTTATACTTGGCGTCGCTTCATTCAATATATTTTACTCACTGGCGATTCTGGGTATTGAGAAAAAGAAAGACATTAGTATACTCATGACTATGGGAGCGTCTCAGACCTTCTTGAAGCGTGTCTTTTTAATAGAGGGTAGTCTCATTGCTTTTGTAGGTGCTTCTGTCGGTTTGTTGCTTGGCTATGGCATCTGTATTGGTCAACAATACTTTGGTTGGGTAAGTCTAGGTATTAACAGCGGACTTATTGATGCATACCCAGTCAAGATAAAAGCATTAGATTTCGTAATGACTGCAGCCGCTATTATTGTCATTACATTCTTAGCATCTATTGTACCTGCCAGAAACGCTACCAAAGTGATCATTACAGAGAACGTTTAAAGAAAATCACTTTTTAGCAAAGAACTTACAACGCGAAGTTTTTTGAATGTCATAGCAGTTTGAAGAAACGTACTAAACAAACAAACTAACTATGAAATCAATTTTGAAAACTATCGCAGCTGTTGCAGCTTTCTTCATGTTTGCTTTTGCTGCCAACGCACAACAAATGCCAAACCCAGAAGAAGCAGCACAACGTGTCTGTAACAAATTGGCTTCTGAGCTTTCACTAGATGACTCTCAGAAAGAAAAAGTAACTCAAATTTACCAAGAGCACTTCCAAGAAATTGGTAAATACAAAACAAGAGGTGCAAACACTTCTGAAATCAAGGAAAGCCGTGAAGAGCTTCACAAGCAGATGAAAGAAGTTCTAAACGATGAGCAATTCGAGAAGTATGCATCGATGGAAAAAGAAAGAGAAGAGCGTATCAATCAGCACAAAGAGCAAATGAAAGATGATATGCAAGATGCTACTGAAGAATTGGAAGACGTAGACCAAGAAGAGCAAGAATAATTTATATCACTAAGAATGATGCCCCTTCATAAAGTTGAAGGGGCATTTTTTTATTCTTATTCTTCCAATAAAACGCCCATTTTACCCATTTGAGCATCTCTTAGCGCTTGCATGACTTCAGACTCTGTGTTCATCACAAACGGACCATAAGTTGCAACCTCTTCATTTATAGGAGGAGCTGCCAAAAAGATCGTTCTAGTTTCTTGATTTGCTTTCAAAGTCACATTTTTTCCTTCTTCAGCAAAAACAAACATTTCTTTGCCTTTACCTACTACATATTCATTGACTTCAAGTTCTCCATCTAAAATATACATTAAGGCTTGATAACCTTCGGGTACATCTAATTCTACCTCCCCATCAGTATCCATATCTAATCGGAAAACATTCAGAGGACTCGGGTGCTCTATTTTTCCTTCTATCTCGTTAAATTGCCCAGCAACAACATCTATTTTTACCTTTTCGTCATCACTAATAAACCTTGGCATATCTTCAGTTTTCACAGGCTGATATGATGGATTGTCCATTTTATATTTAGCAGGAACATTCACCCATAACTGAATAATTTCAAAATCACCACCTTCTTCTGCCAAGTACGCTGGAGGTCGCTCGCTATGCATAATTCCTCGTCCAGCAAACATCCATTGAACGCCACCTTCTGTTACTATTTCATCATTTCCTTCCGAGTCTTTATGATGAACCGCTCCTTTGAAGATAAAAGTTACAGGAGAAAATCCTCTATGCGGATGCACTCCTACTCCCACATTTTTTTGAAGTTGATTACCTGGTAACCTGTCTTTCCAATGGTGGATTAGTAAAAAAGGGTCTACTTGATCTATTGTAGCAGTGGGCAGAGGTTGATCTAGAATGATTCCTCCCATATTTACCTTACTACTTTTACGGTGTGCTGTGATTTTTTTCATAACTCAACATATAAAAATTATTTTACATGTAAAATAAACAAAGCCGAAAAGAAATTGTTTCAGCGACTTCAACTCAATCACTCTCCGAATCTTATTTGCCCGAACCAAATTAATACGAGTCGCATTAAGATAGTTGAGGTCTACTTTTTCTCATAAAATTCTAAAGTTGTATGAAAGTATTATTAGTTGTCAATCCCATTTCTGGAAGTACAGATAAAACCGAATTTATCAACCAAGCGAAATCTTTATGTCAGAAATATGGAATCGAGCTAGAAGAATTTCATACCACAGGAAAGGACGATGTGATCAACCTAGAACATAAAGTCAAAGAATACACCCCTGATAAAGTTGCTTCTGTGGGCGGAGATGGAACTACGCTCATGACCTCATTGGCTCTACTCGGTTCTCATGCTCCTATGGGAATTGTTCCTCTTGGTTCTGCCAACGGAATGGCAAAAGAGCTAGGAGTTTCACATGATCCGCTTACTGCTTTTCATGATATACTGCTCACACAAGTTAAAATGCCTTTGGACATCATAAAGGTGAATAGTGAATTCTGTAGTATTCATTTGGGAGATGTGGGAATTAATGCCACTATCGTTGAAAAGTACTCAAAGGAAGAAGAACGCGGTTGGGCAGCTTATGCCAAGCATTTCTTTTCTGCAATCGCCGAATCTGAGCTATTCAACGTTAGCATTGAAATAGATGGAGAAATAAAAAAACATGAAGCTTATACCGTTATCATCGCCAATACAAGAATGTACGGAACAGGCGCGGTGATCAACCCTAAAGGGAATCCACACGATGGACTTCTAGAGATTGTCGTGGTTCACAAACGAAATCTGGAAGGACTAATAAATTTAGGACTTAGCACCATTTCTGAAGACCTTGTCAGTAAAGTGGAAGATCATGCTAAAATTTACCAAGTTGAGAAAGCTAAAATAACCTTTGAAGAGCCTAAAACACTCCAACTGGATGGAGAGCTGACAGGAAAACATAAAGAGCTTTGCATAGAAATCATTCCTGGTGCAGTTAATTACTTAAGCACAACAGACAATATTTTCTATAAACCTTAATTAAGTAAGTAAAAGGATATAGGAATATAGGTAAGACTATCCTTAGAGTTTGCGAAGCTAGCGAGTGCAGCATCTAAGGATTTAGGTATGAAGGTAAGAGTCTTCAGACTCGATTTTATTCCCTATTTGAGTCTGAAGACTCTAACTCCCATTTCTTAATTCGAAGATCACTTCGCTAACTCTTCAAATAGAAGATTTTATCTCGAAAATATATGTCCAAAATACTTAAGATAAAGCAATCTCTTGAATGGGTTCTGCGCCATATTCATTTGCTCCTAGATCTCCTTTCTTAATCCACCAATAAAGTAAAACTAAAGATCCGATAAGCGGAATAAACATAATAAGCAGATACCAGCCATTTTTACCAATATCGTGAAGTCTTCTTACACTGACAGCTATACTTGGCAATAACACTCCCAAACTATAAATCCCATAGATTGGCCCTGCCCCTGTTTCTGCATTTGCAATACCAAAAAGGTTATCAATCAGAGCAGCCACAAATCCGATTAGAAAGTTGAAGAGTACAAACATCCAAAACTCTTTTCTACTTGCTCTACCATCAAAGCCTGTGTAATTACGCAATACTGCCAAGTACCATTTCATAACTGAGAAAATTGATTGTCTAGCATTGAAACAATCTTTAACTCAGAAAAGTACCATCCTTTCCATTTTCACATTTCACCTAAAAAGAATTCTTTTTTTATACTTCATTTCAACCTTCTGAGCATCAGGTGGGTCTTAGAAGTAAGAGTAAGCATAAAAGCACATGATTTATGATCAGAAAATTAATCCTATTAACCATTTTACCTATTGTATTCTTCTCTTGTAGCGATGAATATACTGGCCCAACTAAAGAAGTGAAAATAGTTGTAAAGGGAACTAACTTCGATCCAGATACACTGATAACTTCTGGTGACCTTCTTTTGCAAGGACGATTACGATTTTCAGTACTTACAATCAAAGACGAACCACTTTCAGCCTTAGAAAATATATACCCCAATATGGCTTATGATATTTATGTTCCGTCATGGCATCCGTACGGAAGTCGACAAGGGATATTTGTAAAGCCTCATGAATATATTATCGGAGAAAATACCGATTCCATTATCGTTCAATTTGAGAAGAGAGAGATTTCCCCAACACTTGAGGAAGATCAAAGTTTATAATCAACAACAACAAACTACTTCATAGTAATTCACACCTAAAAAGGGTAGAAAACATTCGTCTTCTACCCTTTTTCTTTAGCCCTATTTTTACTGTTTACTTATTTACACTAGAGCTGTCATAACTTTCAGTCTTCACTTTTGCTCCCAAATCATGGAGTAAATTATAAAGTCCAAAGTATGTTCTATTGATATAGAGACCATCTCTTGCCCCTCTCGCTTTTTTACTTGTTCTAAATTTTTTCGCTTCCGAAAGCATCTCTCCCATTTCAAAAATTTCCTTGAAATAGCTTTCATCTGCAAAATCAAACTCTTTGTGATGGAAAGGTCTTCCGAGTAAGAAAATCAGATCGCGGATGGTTTTGGAGAAATATAATTTATCTTCTTCGGTATCATCATCATAAATGAACTGAAGCGTCTTGAATTTTTCCATCAGATGATCGTCATCGGTATAAACCTCTTTTTTCAGTAAACCGAAATACGCATCATAGAAATCTTGAGGAATTACTTTAACACAACCAAAGTCAATAACACCAAGTGTTCCGTCTTCTTTTAGCATGAAATTTCCAGGATGCGGATCAGCATGAACTTGCATCAACTGATGAATCTGAAAATCATAGAAGTCCCAAAGAGCCTGACCAATCTGATCTCTGATTTCTTGAGAATGTTCTTTCTTCAAAAACTCGCGCAGTGGCTTTCCTTCTAGCCAATCCATCGTAATCACTCGCTCACTCGAAAGCTCTGGATAATATTTTGGAAATCTTAGATTTGGAATATCAGCACATGCTTCTGAAATTTCGATAGATCTTCTTACTTCCAATTCATAATCTGTTTCTTCCAGAAGTTTCATTTCTACTTCTTCCATGTAATGGTCTAGCTCTGTTTCATTCAGATTGACCAATCGCATAGCAAAAGGCTTTACTAACTTCAAGTCAGATTTCACACTAGAAGCCACCCCAGGATATTGAATTTTGATCGCTAATTCTTTTCCCTCCAAAGTAGCCTTGTGCACTTGCCCAATTGAAGCTGCATTTACAGCCGATTTGGTAAAGCTCTCATAAATCTGCTCTGGTGCTTTCCCAAAGTATTTTCTAAATGTTTTTACGACCAAAGGATATGATAATGGCGGTGCACTGTATTGTGCCATTGCAAACTTTTCTTGATAAGCCGTTGGCAACACATTTTTATCCATACTCATCATCTGAGCTACTTTCAAGGCACTCCCTTTAAGTTCACTCAACGATTCGTAGATATCTCTTGCATTATCTTCATGAAGTTCTTCGGTTCCTATTTCTGGGTTAAAAACCTTCTTGGTATAATGCTTTACATAATTTCCACCAACTTTCGCCCCTGTACGCACAAAACGAGCTGCACGCTGCACTTTGGTAGAAGGTATCTTAGATTGTTCTTTCATGGTTTCGGGTTAGTTCTAATGTGTTTATCGGCTTTGGAATAAGAATTTTCCAAAATCAAAAGCAGACTCTAAAGGCGTTTCAGCCATCAGATCAAAGCTCAGTTTTACTGCTCTTTCTATTGCCTCATCCGTTTTTTCAAATCCGACACTTTCATCTCTTATCCAAAAATCTATCACAAATAAGCATTGCACCCACATGGCTTTCGGATAAAAGTCATCCAAATATTGTCTGCGTTTAATTTCCTCACTTTCCTTTGCCTCCATCAAGACATTTCTTACCCACTTATGAAACTCGCTTTTAAATAATGACAAGTATTCTGGAGTTTTTTTCAATGCCTTCTCTTTCGGACATTCTGTAGCTTCAAGAATATAACTTCTATTCTTTTTCAATACTTCAGCTAAAGTGAAATAGAATGAAAGTAGCTTCTCTCTTGCTGAGTATTCTTGGTACACCTCTTCTGAGGTCATCATCTCATAAGTTTCTTGAAAAAAAGAATGCCATATATGCTTTTCAATTCCCTTGAATGAATTGAAATGTTGGTAAAAATCTTCTTCTTTAAGTTTGATAGATTTAGAAAATTTGAATACCGAATTCGGCTTAGTGCCATGTTCTAAAACATGTAATTTATAGGCATCGAGGATTTTTTGAGTCTTGTTTACGGTAGTAGCCATAGTTAAAGGGACAGATAAATAGTTCTTTTCCTAAGTAACATAGTTAGATTCGGAAATGTTATTGATTTTTGAGGAAGAAACATACATTTCATCTACAAAAACTACACTTCACTCTTCTTCTTTTATAGCTCATAATCAGCTTTTAGCTGTTAATAAAAAACTAAAATTTTGGACTTCAATTTTCTTCCTCTGATCTTTATATTTTCTCTACAAGAATAATTTTTATGAAGAAAAAATACTTGATTAGTGCTTGTTTGGCAGGAGAAGCTTGTCGTTATGATGGAAAAGATAATTTAAAACCTGAACTAAAGGCTTTGCTCGAAAATGAGGATGCTATTTTAGTCTGTCCTGAAGTAATGGGAGGTCTCCCAACACCAAGAACTCCCGCCGAAATTATTCAAACCGAAGACGGCTTAAAGGTTGTCACCAAAACAGGAGAAGATGTCACAGATGCATTTCAAAAAGGTGCTGAAAAAAGTCTAGCTATCGCAAAAAAATATAATATCACTCATGCTATTTTGAAGGCTAAAAGTCCATCTTGTGGAAGTGGAAAAATTTATGATGGTACTTTTACAGGGAAATTGATAGATGGAAATGGCATAACAACCTCCATTTTAGAGCAACATGGTATAGAAGTATATTCTGAGCTTAACTATCCTAACAAGGAAGATTAAACACATTTTTACGCATTACTTTTTTTCGTTTTTCGACTAATAGTGTTTTAATATTTAACAATTAATAGTGCTTTCTATTATAATCTTTTCATTCATTTTTAGCACTTTAGCAACCTATTGATTTTTACCACGTCTTTTAATAAGATTACGATAAGCTACTACTCCCTTTGTACTAAATATTTTTTACATATAAATTTTTCCCACTCGAATGACAAGTTTACGAATTACTAATCTTTCTAAAACTTACCCAAATGGTGTAAAAGCCATGAATGATATCAACCTTGAAATTAGCAAAGGCATGTTTGGGCTTTTGGGGCCAAACGGTGCAGGAAAGTCATCGCTTATGCGAACGCTTGCTACACTTCAAGATGCTGATCAAGGATCGATTTTTTTGAATGAGATTGATGTCATCAAACACCCTGAAGAATTAAGAAAAGTTTTAGGATACCTACCACAAGAGTTTGGGGTTTATCCTAGAATTACTGCTGAACAATTGCTAGATCATATTGCGGTATTGAAAGGTATTAGCAATAAAAAAGAGCGAAAAGAACTGGTACACTACCTTTTGCAAAAGGTGAATCTTTTTGATAAAAGAAATAAAAGTGTCAAAGGCTTTTCGGGCGGTATGAAACAACGTATCGGTATAGCTCAAGCCCTTATCGGAAATCCGCAACTGATCATTGTAGATGAACCAACCGCAGGCTTAGACCCTGGTGAAAGAAACCGTTTCCACAATCTTTTGGCTGATGTGGGTGAAGAAGTTGTCGTGATTCTTTCTACGCACATTGTAGAAGATGTACGAGAGCTATGTACTGATATGGCGATCATGAACCTCGGACAAATTGTGTACAAAGGCGCTCCAGAAGATGCTGTTTCTGAATTGGAAGGCCGCGTTTGGCAAAAGACTATTGCCCGAAATGAAGTGGAGCAATACAAAGCACAGTATCAAGTTATTTCTGATAAAATGGTAGCAGGAAAACCAGTCATTCACATTTTGAGTGATGAAGCTCCTCAAGATGGTTTTATTGCTGTTTCTCCGAACTTAGAAGATGTATTCTTCTCCAAAATCAATCTTCAGCCAGAACTTGTTTAATCTAAGCTTATCTTTTTTATGTTTTTAGAAATATTCTTGAAAGAGGTCAAGGGCGGATTAAAACAGCCCATGGTCTATGTATTCATTTTTGTCTTAGGACTGCTGAGTACTGCCGCAGTTGTAAGTGACAGCGTAATGATTGGTGGTTCAGCTGGAGCAGTCTTCCGAAATGCACCTCACATTGTTACATTCTACATCAGTATACTCTCTATTTTTGGAATTTTAGCCTCTACTGCATTTTTCAACAATGCAGCTCTCAGAGACTTTAATAACCAATTCAACGAAATTCTTTTTAGTACACCAATTAAGAAATCAGCCTATTTTTGGGGCAGATTCTTAGGGGCTTTTTTCTTGGCTACTTTACCTTATTTGGGCGTTTATCTTGCTTTTATTATTGGTAAAGAACTAGGCCCAGTAGCAGGATGGATGCCAGCCGAACGTTTTGGTCCGACACCTTGGAAAGCCTTTCTAAATACTTATTTACTCTTTGTTCTTCCAAATACGCTATTTGCTGGTAGTTTGGTATTTGCTTTAGCCAGCAAATTTAGAAGTACACTGATTTCATTTGGAGGTGCTTTATTCATTCTTATGGGCTATGCCATAGGTTTATCTTTAATGTCTGATATCGAAAATGAAACGATGGCAGCATTAGTAGATATGTTTGCGGTTAGTACGTTTACACATGTCAGTAGGTATTTCACAACAGTTGAGAAAAATACAACGGTTGTAGCCTTTGAAGGCTTGATGCTCTACAACAGATTGATTTGGACTTCAATTGGACTACTGATTACAGTATTGGCTTATATTACCTTTTCTCCCAAAGCTAGAAACATTGGTAAGAAATCTAAAAAAGAAGAAGTTATTGATTCGGTAGCTGATCAGATTAGTAAACCAAATGTACTTCCTCGTTTCGGTACTAGTCTCACTTGGTTACAATGGAAGAGTATATTTGCTATCAATTTCAGAAGCATGATCAAGAGTAATCTAATGAAGATTCTCTCTATCTATGTTTTGATTGAATTCATTGCAAATGTTTGGGGCGGCTTCGAGTATTTCGGACTTCAATCTTATCCTGTTACCTACAAAATGCTATCAGTCATTCAAACGTCTATCAGCATTTTGTTTGCAGTAAGTATGGTCTTCTACAGTGGCGAATTGGTATGGAGAGATAGAGAAGCTAAACTAAATGAAGTTATTGATGCTACTCCACATAACTCATTTATTTCTCTTTCTGCAAAAGCCTTTGCACTTATTTCTATGCTAAGTGTCATCCTCATCGGAATGATTTTCTTTGCGGCAGGCTACCAACTGATCAATGGATATACACGCTTTGAATTTGACGTTTACTTTACCGTATTATTCTTAGATACATTCCCTGGATTCATGATCTGGATCTTTGTCTGTATCCTGATTCAAGTACTCGTCAATCATAAATATATCGCCTACTTTGTTTCGATCTTGATCATGTTTGGGTCAGAGATATTGATGAGTGTCTTCGATGTTCAATCTAGAATGATAGACATAGGTTCTGCCCCAAATATTACTTATTCAGATATTAGTGGTTTAGGTCCTGGTTTAAGTTCTACAATTTGGTTTACGATCTATTGGGTACTATTTGGTTTATTGGCTCTTTTCAAAGCTGGTTTCTTCTGGAATAGAGGTACAACCAAAACGTTCCCTGTAAGAATCAAATTAGCGGTTCAACAAATGAAAGGAGGAAATGCCATTGCCTTTTATGGTCTATCTGTTCTTTGGATTGGAGTGGCTTCTTTTGTTTACTACAACACTCAAGTTCTGAATCCTTATGATACAACAGACCAAAGAGAGCAAAGCCAAGTAGACTATGAAAAAGAGTATAAAAAATACACAGACTTGCCAATTCCTTCTCTTACAGATGTCACCTATCATATTGATATTTTCCCGCATCAGAGAGATGTTTTTGTAAAAGCTGATTTGAAGTTGGTCAATAAGCAAGAGAACCCAATCGATACACTATTATACGTTTATAGTGACGATTGGAAACCAACCTTTGAAATCCCAAATAGTAAAGAGATTTTCCATAATGAAGACGATGGAGTGATCATGTTCCAACTTGATCAAACTCTTGAACAAGGAGACACTATTGATCTTGTATTGAAGACGGAATATGTTACTGAGGGCTTCCAAAATGGTAGAGGAAATACGTCTATAGTTAAAAACGGAACCTTCATTAATAATTTGACCATTTTACCTAAACTAGGGTATTATGAAGGTATTGAAATCTCTGACAAGAATAAACGTAAGAAGTATGACTTGCCAGAAAAAGAGCAAATGCCAGAGCTGCAAGCTGATTGTTCAGAGACATGCTTACGCAACTACCTATCAAACGGTCGTTCTGATTGGGTGAATGCTCAAACTTTTATATCTACTTCAGATGATCAAATTGCTGTTGCTCCAGGAAGTTTAGTAAAAGAATGGACAAAAGAAGGTCGAAAATACTACCACTACAAAGTAGATCACCCTTCATTAGATTTTGCATCGTTTGTATCTGCTCAGTTTGAAGTCAAAAAGAAGAAGTGGAATGATGTGGATATCGAAATCTATTACGATAAAGATCACGGACAGAATGTAGATGTCATGATCGATGCCGTAGAGCGTTCATTAATCTACTACTCAGAAAACTTTGCCCCTTACGAGCACAAACAAGCTCGTATTATCGAGTTTCCAAGATACAGTACTTTCGCGCAGGCAT
Organism: Sediminitomix flava; assembly: GCF_003149185.1. NCBI lineage: Bacteria > Pseudomonadati > Bacteroidota > Cytophagia > Cytophagales > Flammeovirgaceae > Sediminitomix > Sediminitomix flava. The sequence goes on from NZ_QGDO01000011.1 coordinate 106,705, forward strand.
TCCCCGGTACAATGCCATATTCTGAAGCCTTTGGTTTTATCATCAACTTAGAAGATGAAACAGAAAATAATGTCATAGATGCAGTGATTGCTCACGAAATGGCACACCAATGGTGGGCTCATCAAGAAATTGGTGCAGAGATGGAAGGCGGTACAATGCTGACAGAAGCCTTTGCTGAATATTCCTCTTTAATGGTCATGAAATCAATATCTGATGACATGAAAATGAAGAAATTCTTGAAATATGACTTCAACAGATATTTGAGAGGTAGATCAAGTGAAGTTGAAAAAGAGAAACCACTTTATAAAGCAAACAGTGATCAAGGATATATCCATTACGGAAAAGGTAGTGTGGTACTTTATGCCCTACAAGACTACATCGGAGAAGAAAATGTCAATCTTGCTTTAAGAGACTTCTTGGGAGAATTCAGGTATAAAGAACCTCCTTATCCGACTTCTTTAGACTTCCTTCGTCATTTAGAGAAGCAAGTACCAGACTCATTGGCTTACCTTGTAGATGATTGGTTTAAAGAAATTACTTTGTATGACTTTAGACTTCAAGAAGCAACAGTTAGTAAAACAGCTGATGAAAAGTTTAGGGTAAAAATGAAAATTGATGCCTCAAAGCTAAAAGCTGATTCGCTTGGTACTGAAAATGAAGTTCCGATTAATGATTGGGTTGATATTGGGGTTTATGCCGATGCTGATGAAGAAAAACTACTTTACTTCGAAAGAGTAAAAGTTGATCAGAAAGAGCAGTTCTTTGAGTTTACTGTCAATGAAAAGCCACTTAAAGCAGCTATTGATCCTCGTAGATTACTGATCGAAAGAGTAATCAAAGACAATGTCAAATCTTTAGAGGAAGTTGATTCTGAAAAAGAAGATTTACTCGCAAAATCTGAATAACCAACTCATTTATAGATAAATGAAGCCCGATTAGTAATTGTACTGATCGGGCATTTTTTATTATAATAAATTTAGAGATAGCAAGATTTAAAGATTGATTAGCATTCAATCTATATTTTTAAGTATTGATCTCTTCAACTTTTGCTAAAAATGAAATTATAGTAAACTTTCTGACTTTACTTTTCACTTGTCCCAAATGTTTACCTATTTCGGATAAATCTATTTCAAACTTTTTGATTATGAATACTAAAAAACTTTACACCCTTACACACCTAACTATTGCATCAATTTTCGTTACACTTCTTACCCTTGGTTCTTGTCAAAAGAAACAAGAAACTGCAACTGAGGCAAAGACCGAAACTGTAGAAGAAGTTGTAACTGAAGAAGTAAAAGAAGAAGCTACTACTCCTGAAACTAAAGCAGTTGCGGCACCACAAAAAACACAAGTGAGTGCTAGTACTTCTAAAGAATCAACTTCTACTTCTGTGACAGCAGAATCTCCTGAAGTAAAAGAAATCAAAGCTGAACCTAAGGTATTTACACTTGCCTCAGGCGGTATGATTGATGTAAAATTGGATGGAGAACTTTCTACTGATTCGGTAAAAGTAGGTAACGTCTTTAGTGCACTCGTTACAAAAGATGTTGTTGCAGATGATGCAACAGTTATCCCTGCTGGTTCGGTCGTAAAAGGAGAAATTACCAAAGTTAAGAATGAGAAAAAACTAGGTGGAAAATCTCACATTGAGCTTACACTTAAAACGGTTACACTAAGCGGAGCTGATTATGCACTTGTAACAAAAGCGCTTTACTTTGAGGGCAAAAATAAAATTGGTAAAACAGCTCTTAATGCTGGTGTAGGTGCTGCTGCTGGTGCTTTAGCTGGTAACTTGGGTAGTAAAAAAGGAAACAAAACTAAAGGAACTCTTATTGGTGCCGCTGCTGGTGCTGCTGCTGGTGTTGGTGCTACAGCTCTTGGCAAAAAAGGTTCTTATACATTGGAAAGCGGAATGGAATTGTCTTTCGAACTTACTGACAATGTAGAAATCACGATGTAATTTCTTATTTCGTTATTTCCATAAAAAATCCCTAGCCCAAAACTGAGCTAGGGATTTTTTTCTATTTCATTCGTTCTTTCAACTTCACATAAGCAAAGGAGGCAACCAAGAGCAATACTCCCAGGCCAATAAATACCATTATCTTTTGTGGCATCGCTAAATCAATAGTATCATAGAATACCACCTTCAATAAGGTACTTGCAAAAAATCCGATTGAAATCTTTACAAATAACTTATCTGCTGATCTCAAATAAATAAATATAAGTACGATTGCATTTAAACCTAAAAAGAGGGTAAACAATGCACCAAATGCATCGAAGTGGAATCGTTCTAACAAAGTCAGTACTGAAGATATGAGCTGCAACTGAAGTACTATAAAAGTCCAAGGAAAATGCTTACGCAAACTATCTTCTAAAGCTCTCTGATAAACCGAGTACATGTAGTATACATAAACGACCAATAGTACTGTATATAAAATAGGTATCCATATACTGTTAGAGAAGAGAACAACTGCACTAAACAAACCAAATACACTTGCCAAAGCATAATTCCAGTGTTCTGTAGCTTTAAATACAGCTACATACTTATTTGTATATAACATAGCTAAGAGGCTCATTGAGATTCCTATTCCTATCCAAGCCTCCGTATTGTTGTCAAATTGCCATACTGAGAGTAATACAATTACTAAATAAGGTGTGAGTATTTGTAGAAAACGATAATAAGATTTCTCTAGCTTTTCAGCATTGTATCCTTTTTCAAATAAAATAAGTGAAACCAGTACCAACGAAAGAACTAAATAGTTTAGCTCATTTTTGAATGGGAATAAATAACATACACCTACGAATAGAATATATACCTCGGTTTTTATCGCTCTATATTTCACTTTTTTAGCGATTGCATACGGTATTAATATAGATATACTAGCAACTACACTCAACCATTCAGGATAATGCCTATAAACTGATTTTATAATAGCAACTGGAATAAGTAAGAAAAAGGCTCCCCACAAATGATATAGAATGGTATAAAGCTCACTTTTCTTATCCATTTTCATGAGCTGATAAATCATTCTTAAGCCCCACAAACTTAAGAAACACTCAATCATTGCAAACTTTCCATACATCAACTGTCCTGCAAAGTAAGCGTGCCCTACTGTCATGGCTGAATTTGTAATCCCAATTCCTAGTACAGCCAATGAAGTCAGTGATAAATATGCCGTATACTTATTTTTGAAATATTTATGCCATCCAAACATACCTACTGCTTGAATTGGAGCTAATACACAAGCCCACATTCCCATGAATTGGAAGGCTACTACATTAAAGACGATAATTGCCCAAAGTGGTATGATTTCTTTCGTGACCTTAAACCAAACTTGCTCATCTCCTTCCAGTTCATTTTTTTTCCACTCAATCACTCTCCAAACAATCGTTAGTAAGAGCCCAAGTGCAAAGAAATTATAGAAACTATCTTGTGCTAAGCCCAACTCCCAATTGGTCACTAATGCTGAACTCTGGTAAAGTAATTTCCCAACAGCAAAAAGAAACAGTAACCACGCTTCTTTTCGTAAAGCCTTCATTTGGAAAGTAAAACCGAAAATCATGAGCAGTACGGCTTCCAATCCCCAGAAAAAGCCCATCATACTATGCTCAAACAAGGCAGGTATTGCCAAGCCTACAAAAGTAGAAATAATTGTGAGTAAGGCTACTTTTATTCGGTTATCAAGTCTGCTCCACAAGAACTTTAAACCTATACCAAAAACAGCTGCATTTCCTAAATATAAAAGTCCTAAAATGAACTGTTGTTCGATCAGACTCTGATACAAATTGAACAGTAAAAAGCCTAAAGATCCACAGAGAACTAACAGATCAGTAGTTTTCCAATTGTATTTTAACTTCCCTTTTTCAAAAACTACAAAGAAGAAAAAGAGGTAAGCAAACAGATGGTCATAAGCAACAAATAATAACTGATTTGGTCGCTGCTCAAATACCGAATATTCTAATAGAAATACTGAATTCAGAAATGCTAAATAAAAGAGTCCTCGCCATGCTATTCGTTCTGAAATTAGAATTGCACCTAAGGTTAAAAACCACAAGTATAAAAAGTACAATTGCCCATTTTCTGTAGAGGATAAATAAAATGGCGCATAAGCACCTCCAAACAAGAATAATACAGCTATGATTTTCGCTTCCAGTCTAAGTGCTAAGAACACTCCAAGTCCTGTATTCAGCACTACCAAAATAAAGCCTAAGAGGCTGGATGACAAAGAAGGAAACTCTCCTAATCCACTCATAAAGTAGATCATAAGATAATTGAGGGCTAAGCCTAAGCCCACCAAAGCAGAGCCAAAATCTTCATACTTTTGATCTCTGAAAAATAATCGAAATCCAACTACAATCACGGCTACTCCCGATAAGAACCCGCTACCAACTTTCACGACCTCTGCCCATTTCCCAAATTTAGGTAAAGCATATTGCATGAGGTATCCAAAACCAAATAACATGGCAACAACCCCTGCCAAAGTCATAAAGAGAATCGGTAGCTTCCCTTCTTTCTTATATCGAAAATAAATACCCGATAATAGCCCGAACGCTTCTGAGATAGGAGCTAACCAAGGCAATACATTTTTCCACTCAAATGTTGATTGCTCTCTTACTTCAGACTCAACTTCCGCTACTCTTTCTTCTTCCTTGTCTTCAATCGGAGGTGGAGTTACTGCTATATTTTGAGGCTTTACTTTTCGTATTTCTTCATTTCTCCGATCCGCAAGGGTAAGCTCTAGTTGCTCTTCTTCTTTAGGGACAAAAGCTGCCTTCTCTTTTTCAAGCTGATTTAAATAGAAACCTCTAAGCGTACTGAGTTCTTTACGAAGTTCAACCATTTTGGTATTTAACTCACGCTCCAAAACCCGTTGTTTATTACTTACATTTTCTAAGGCATCAGCATAGGCCATCAATGGTTTCCCACATGATCTGCATAAAAAAACATCTGCTTCATTTTGCGTTCCACATGCAGTACATTCATTCATCATAAGCTAAAAAATTTAGTCTTTCTCCTCATTCTCAAAAAGTAAAGAATCTGGAGTATATCGTGGAAGTTATAAACATAAATTGAATTGACAAAAGACAAAACAGGATGTAAACCTCCTAAATCATGTTAGAGATAGGCATTCTGAATATAAACATTGTTAAATACAGCAAGAGATCACATCTCTTTTGGAGTATTAACTGTCTTAAGAAAAAACAGGATTAAGACCATACAACATACCAACGAATATGAAAAAGAACTTATCAATACTATTACTATGCTTAATGCCCTTCTTTGTTTGGGCACAAGAGCGTCATTCATCTGACCCTATGATAAAAGTAGAAGGCTATGCTACCGTAAAACAAGTACCCAAACTGATGAACATTAATATCACTATCAGTCAAGAAGATATTGCCTACGATATGGCTGTACAGAAGGTACAAGAGAAGCTCAGCAAAATGAAAGAGAATTTTAAGAATGCGAGCTTAGATGAAGAACTAATTAAAGCTACTTCATTCAGAGTAGATGAGCGTTTTGAGTATCGTGATGGAAAGAGAAAATTGATGGGCTATAATGCAGTCATGGATCTTTCTGTAAAAACAGAATACAATGCACAGACAAGCTACAAGGCTGTAGCCGCACTTACAGAAGATAAAGAATTTGTACGTTTTAGTATTGGTTTTGAGCTTTCTGATGATCAAAAAACAGCTTTAAAAGAAGAAGCTTTGAAAAAAGCAGTAGCAGACGCAAAAGCAAAAGCACAAATTCTGGCAGAAGCTGCAGGAGCTAAACTTGGAGACTTAAACAGCATAAGATACGGACATACAGACGAACACTATAGACCTTCTCCTCGTGCCTTTGCCAAAGGTGAAGTAATGGCTATGGAAGCTCAGTCTGCAAATATGGGTGGAAATCTAGAATTGAACCCAAAAGAGATCGAAATCTCGAATAGAGTAATGATGAAATGGGAAATTGAAGACTAACAAACTTAAACACACTTTAATAAAACAGTATATTTAAATTTCTTCTTTCTCTTAGTAAGCCTCCTTTCTAATTTTTAGAATTGGGGGCTTTTGCTTTTCCTATTTATCTCTAAAAAATAAAGCTCAAATCAGTTACGATCCGAGCTTTTTAAATTTCATAAGACTAGAGATTTGAACAGATTAAATTACTCATCTTAACCATTCTCCCCTTCATCAAGAGTTCTGTCATAAGCCGTTCGTTTCTCAGTATCTGAAAGCACTTTGTAAGCATTTTCAATTTCTAGAAACTGTTGCTTTTCTGAAGCCCCTAACTCTCCATCAATCCTCAATTGATCAAACTTGAGTAAGAAACCAATATAAGCTTCCTTAACTTCTTCTGATGCACATCCCCGCCTAAGCCCTAAAAGCCTATAATAGTCTGCATTCATTTTAGTTAAAAAATTTAGTTTTATAACCCTTCTTTTAAATTCTAAAAAAAATCCATAACAACCTATAAAATCAACAAAAATTAATTTGAATTTAACATTGTGCTATCGAATCAAAATCATAAATAGAAATATGGTTTTCAGTATCTACAGGGATTTTTATTCTATTCTATACAATCTCCGACTCTATGATTTTGGAACTTGTACTTTCTTATCGAAATATTGAAAAACTTCTATATTTTAAGTAAAACTAATGCCAATTACATCTACACTTTTTGAAGAACAACTAACTTAAACAGTCGATAATTAACATTAACCCAAACCTTCATGAAGTACCCAAAACTTCAAACTATATACCTAATCGTAGCTAGTGCTCTCTTCTTTGTTTCTTGTTACCCCGATGAACCCGATAATATTTCAGAGCTTGACATTGTAGGGACTACTTTTGATCCCGAATACGATTTTTCAGAAATAGAAACCTACTTCCTTCCAGATTCAGTAGTTCATATCGAAGACTTGACACGTTCGTCTAACAATGTGAATATCACTCGTGATATTGATGATGTCATCTTAGAGACAGTCAAAGAAAATTTAGATGCTCTCGGCTATATGGAGTTAGAAACAGAAGATACTTCTCAGGTGGATGTTGTCATTCAAGTTTCAGCCTTTTCAACCACTAATACCAGTATTTTTGATCCTTATGATTGGTGGGGATATTGGGGATGGTACCCAGGCTGGGGTGGTTATCCTGGCTATGGTCCGGGTTGGGGCTATTTCTATCCTTGGGGACCTCCTATTATTTACTCTTACAGCACAGGAACAGTACTCATCGAGATGGTTGATCCTAATAACCCAATGACCAATGATGAAGAAGTGCCTTTGGTTTGGCTTGCCGCTATCAATGGACTGCTCAGTAGTAATCCTGGCTCAAACCAAAACAGAGTCGTCAATGCAATCAACCAAGCTTTCGAACAATCTCCTTACCTCAATGACTGATCTTAGTTATGAAAAATATAATTAGATATACCCTTATTACTTTCTGTCTGGCTTTCAGCATTCAGAATAGTTCTGCTCAGATGTATAGTTCTTTGACTTATGATGTTTCCTTCCCTCTCAGTCATGAAGTCATTGACTTTATTGACGATACGAGTTGGAGAGGTTTTACATTCAAGGTTGGTGGAGAAATCACAGAAAATATAGGTGCAGGTATTTATTCTGGCTGGTATGTGTTTAATGAAAAAGTAAGGGGAGAACAGATCACAACAGATATAAGTACACTATCGGGCGTTCAATTCCGCTACATTAATATTGTTCCAATTATGGCTGATGTTCACTACAGAATGGCTAACTCTGGCGATTGGACTCCATACGGTTCTTTAGGAATTGGTACATACTTCTTCAAGCACACTACAGATGTTGGTATTCTGAGAATAAGCGATGACGAATGGCATTTTGGGTTGGCTCCTGAAGTTGGTGTTGCTTATCATTTAAGAGAGAATAGTCATCTGCTTCTTAGTATCAGATATAATCATGCATTTCCTACAAAGGATTGGAATACACAATCTTTCTTTCAAATAAATGTAGGTCTGATGTGGTCTGAGTGGTAAGACACATGTTTGATGTTACGCTATTTTTTTTTCATTTTAGTATAAATGAAATATAGGTATTGATTTTCAATTCTATAGTCATTTTTCATTTACCCAAATACTAAATCTGATGAAAAATAGATTCCTTAAATCACTAATTCTACTAATTATTAGCTTTCTACCTATCCGATGCACCAACTGCAATTGTGATAATGAGTATAGATATTTTGACATCACCGATATGAGTGCTGTTCAGTATAATGTAAACGATCAAAGTGGTTTTCAAACCATATCAAATGGACAAACCGTAAACATTACAGACTTCAGAATCGGTTATAAATTCGACACAGAACTACTTAGCGCTATTCAAGCTCGATCTTTCAGTTTAACTCAAGAAGTATTTGCATGTGACTGTTATGCTATTGAGCGCTCTAAGGAAGAACGTTTTGTATCCCTATCATTTATCACAAACTATGATTTTGATGAGAATCATCAAGCGGGTTCTAGCATCAATGACCTCCTTCAAAATGGCTCCTTAAACTTAGAAGAGTATTTAAATTATACTGAACCCATAGTTTTTAAAGAAGATATATTCGAGTTAAAAAGTCCTCCTACTCTTTCAAACAAATTTAAATTCACAGTGATAGCGACTCTTAGTAATGGAGAAATTTATAGCTCAGAAAGTGAAGAAGTTACAATTCAAGCAGAATAAAAAAAGCCTTTGGAAGTATGATTAAAATCCAAAGGCTTTTCTCTTTTAAAAGATCATAGCAACTACTTACTATCTTTCTTTGATGAACTTCCTAATGAAAAATTTATAGGCACAACCATTTTCTGCTTAACAGGCTTTCCTCTCTGAAACCCTGGTTTCCATTTAGGACTCATCCTTATCACTCTTTCAGCTTCTGCATCACAACCTGCGCCAATCCCTCTTACAGTCTTAACATCAGTCACACTTCCATCTTTATCTATTATAAATTGAATGTAAACCTTCCCTTCTACTCCCATACGACGAGCCTCTTGAGGATATTTCAGATTCCTTCCTACCCAGTATAAAAATGCTGTAACACCTCCTTCAAATGAGGCAGGGTCTTCTACTATTTCAAAAACCTCGTCTAGTGTTTCTTCTTCTACTTCAAATTCCTCAAAGTTTTCCTCTTTTTCTTTTAGGGCAAATCCTCTTGCCTCAAGTTTCTTATCCGGAATTAGAAATTCGATTTTTGTTGTTTGTTTCTGAGCTACAGCCTTACCATTTAATTGAGCAGGCACCCACTTAGGACTACCACTTAGTAATCTAACAGCTTCCTCATCACAACCATGCCCTAAACTTTCATCAATCACAATGTTTTTGATTGAACCATCTTTATCTACCACAAATTCAAGTTTTACATTTCCTTGAATCTTCGCATCTCTAGCTTCTTGGGGATATTCAAGGTTATCCTTAAAGTATTGGTACAGTTCTAAAAAACCACCTTTGAAATGTGCAGGTTGATCGACATCCTTATAAACAATAGATGGTGTATTTTGTGAAAAAGCTATACTTGGAATCAAGCACAGGAATAAAAAAATTAATTCTTTTCGCATCTTAAAATGAATAATAGTTGAATACTAATGAGTTAGAGTCAAGTTAGATAAAACACAGATTAGTTTCAATTATTTGAAGACATTCCTTAGTTTCGCTGACTTACACAACAAACATCTTTTTGATCTCACAGATACTTATGACAAAATATACAACACTATACCTTTTCTTTTTACTTGCACTTATAGGCTGTGGACAATCTTCTGACACAGATTTTAGCACTCGCTTTGAAAAATCTGAAGGGAAAGAAACAGCAACCTACAATGAAACAATCGAGTACTTTGAGAAATTAGCTGATACAAGTCCATTTGTCAAATTACAGACCTTTGGTACTACCGATGCGGACAAACCTTTACACCTTGCTATTTTTGATTTCGATCAAGATTTCAACTTCAAAAAAAGCAGGACAAAGAAAAAAGCAATCGTCTTTATCAATAATGGGATACATCCTGGAGAACCAAGTGGTATAGATGCGTCTATGCTTTTCTATAGAGAATTAATCCAAAATGATTCTCTACGTCAGCAATTAAAAGATATCGTTATTGCTTCTGTTCCGATCTACAATATTGGTGGAGCTTTTAACCGTAGCAGTTTCAGTAGAGCAAATCAGCAAGGGCCAGATGCTTATGGTTTTAGAGGTAACAGTAGAAATTTCGATCTGAATAGAGATTTCATTAAGCTTGACTCTGAAAATGCAAAGACATTCACACGAATCTACCAACTTATTCAACCCGATGTTTTCTTAGATACACATACCAGTAATGGTGCCGATTACCAGCACATCATGACGCTGCTTACAGGACAAATCGAAAAAATGGGTGAAGATGTAGGTAGCTATGTGCGATCAACTTTTGAGCCTTTATTATATCAAGAAATGCATGAAAAGGGTTTTCCTATGGTTCCTTACGTCCATTCTTTGGGTAAAACTCCAGATACAGGAATTACTGCTTTTTACGATTCACCTAGATATTCGACTGGATATTCAGCGACATTTCATGCGCTTTCTTTTATCACAGAAACACATATGCTGAAAACTTACAAGCAGCGAGTTGATGCGACTTATGCTTTTATTGAAACTCTAATAAAAACTACTGCAACTGAAAAAGAGACGATCAAAAGTCTTAGAGAGAAAGCAATTACAAAGGCTAAAACTGCAGATGAATTTACCTTGCATTGGGAAATTGATACAAGTCGTTATGACATGATTCCATTTAAAGGCTATACAGCTAAGTATAAACCAAGTCTAATTAGTGGAAAAGAACGTTTATACTACGATCGAAATGAGCCTTGGGAAAAAGAAATTCCATACTATAGCTATTACACGCCTGTACAAAAGATAAAGACACCTAAAGCCTACATTATTCCAAAAGCGTGGAAAGAAGTTATCAGAAGGTTGCAAGTCAACAAGGTTAAAATGAGTCCAATTTCAGAGGATACAACTATGATGGTCACAGCTTACAGAATAGCCGACTTGAATACTGTAAAATCTCCTTTCGAGGGTCATTACTTGCATTATCAGACTAAAACTGAAACTATTCAAACGGAGATTTCTTTCAAAAAAGGAGATTGGCTTATCCCTCTGAACCAAGACCGTAATCGTTTCATTGTAGAAGTTTTAGAGCCTTCTGCCCCAGATTCTTATTTCAATTGGAATTTCTTTGACACTATTTTACAGCAAAAAGAATGGTATTCTTCTTATGTTTTTGAAGATTTGGCGGTACAATATTTAGAAGAGCATCCAGAAATCAGGGCTAAACTTGAAGCCAAAAAACTTGAAGACCCTGCCTTTGCTGAAAATGGTGCTTCTCAACTTTATTTTGTTTATAAACAAACACCTTATTACGAAAAAGAGCATTTAAGATATCCTATTTTCAGAGTAGAAAAAGAAGCACTAGCATTATAAAATTTGAAAACGGCATAAATCAGTTTTATGCCGTTTTCTTTTTAGCAAAAAGCTGCTATTCGTTCTATAAACCAAAAAAATGCAACTGAACCAATCATATAGGCAGGTATCTTTTTTACCATTAAAGACACATTTGATAGTCGATTAAACAGCCCAAAAACAGCTAGCATTACAGATACAAAAGCAATCTGTCCTAGCTCAACACCGATATTAAAACACGCAAGTGCTACAGGTATTTCTACTTGAGGAAGCCCCACTTCGTGTAAAGCACTCGCAAAGCCCAAACCATGCAATAATCCAAAAGTGAAAGCTACTAACCAAGGTGACTTACTTGTCAAACTTTCTTTACCTTCTAAATTTTTTATTAACTCAACAGCTAAGAATACGATACTTAAAGCGATGACTGCCTCAACAGGTGGAGTGGGAATATAGATAACGCCCAAAACAGCTAAAGTTAAGGTAAAACTATGAGACAAAGTAAAAGCTGTTATCGCTCCCAATAGCTTTTTGAACCGTTTACAAATCAGCAATAGGGCTAACACAAATAACAAGTGATCTATCCCTAACAAAATATGTTCGACACCCAATACTGTATAAGTCTCGGCTAGCTGTAGAGTACTTGCCGTCCCTTTTATCAATCCAGTATCTTGATCTGCTTGTAGCATCATTGTACTTCGCTCTCCATTCAGGTACTCGACACTGACCAATACATCAATCAAAGTTTTCTTCAGTCCATCAATAAAAATAGCAGTTCCTTCTAACGGTATTTCTGCAACTAACTCATATTTTGAGAAACTAGCACCTATCGATTTTTGAGGTCTCATAAGTCTATTGAGTTGGATTCCTTCCTCAAAAACAGGATAAATTGGAGGAATCACATCTCTCATTCTAGGTACTTTCCAATAGACCTCATAAGTATCTGAATCCTTCTGAATAATCTGTAGAAAAGCAGGGCGAATTTCGTGAGACCATGATTGAGAAGGCAACAAGAAAAGAATTATAAAAAGGAGGTAAGTAGATAGTTTTTTCATACAATTCGACTGATCAGAGTCTTAATTTTTCCAATATCACCTTACTGATTTCAAACTATAATCTTCCGAGAGGAAATTTTCTTCAGGCAGTTCATCTACTGTAATCTTGTATTGCTCTTTCAATAAATGGTAGATTTCTTCAGCACTTTCCTTTTCCCTTTCATATCTCCAATCTCTCAAAACATCATCTTTTACTTGGTTTAGTGATGGAATTGGAGCTTCGACTTTTTCTTTGATAAATACCAAATGCATCCCCAACCCTGAAGTAACTGGGCCTATCCATTTTTCAGTTTCTACTGACTCAATAGACCTTACAAACTGTTCCCCTAATTGTCTGCCAAGATGGTATGTAGAAACCTTCTCATAATAAAAAGGAAATGAAAGCTGATCGCCTTTTCCTTCCACTTCATCAAAGGGTAGATTCTCTAAATCAGATAATAATTCTTTAGCATCTTTAATTGGGTTCTCTCTATGATCTCCCGTGAAGGTTAATTGGTAAAGGCTATATTTTGCAGGTAATCTATACTCTTCTAAATGAGTTTTAAAGTATGACTCTAATTCTGATTCGGTAGGCTCCGTCATTCGCGCAAAATCATTGGATAAGAACTGCATTTTTTGTGCTAATCGTCTTCTGATAATCTCATCATTATGATCTAAATTTATCTTCAAGGCTTCTCGATAAAAAACCTCTTGTTGAAGAAATTGATCTATGAGTTTTTGAAACTCGCTACTCGTTGGTTTACGTTTCCATTGCATTTCCCACTTAGCAATCATCTCTTTGAGGTCGCTACTATCTACATGTATTTCGTCCTCTGCTTGATCAGTTTCAAGACCTATACTTTGGTAAACTAAAAAAATAAGACCTCCTATTAGTGCAAAATGCAATAGCGGTTCTTTCCAAAATTTCTGCATAGGTTCTAGTTAATTTCATGTTTAAGGCTTGATAAAAAAATAAGCTATTTATGTTTGAATCACACAAATAGCTTTTTCATTCTATACCTTGTTATATAAATAATCCCAAAGCAAAATATAATTCTTCTACCTCAAAGGATTACTTATTGGTAAGTGCTGATTTATCAAAATGCAGAGGCAGTAAACTACCCAATGAAGGGAACAAATAATATTCTCCATTTTCCCATATCATAAGCAATGGGATTGGGCTTTCTTGTTTCATTTCATACTCAAACATTGCTTGTCTGCAAGCACCACAAGGGGCTGTTGCAACAAAATCTTGGGCATCTTTCGGCTTCCCAACTACTGCTATAGCTGTTATCTTCTGATCGGGATAGTTACTCCCTGTCCAATAAATTGCAGATCTTTCTGCGCAGATTCCAGAAGGATAGGCTGCATTTTCTTGGTTACTCCCTGTAACTATTTCTCCATTTTCCAATTGTAATGCGGCTCCTACCTGAAAGTTTGAATATGGGGCATAAGCTTTTTCACTGATTTGCTCAGCAGCTTTCATTAGGTTTTGAAATTGAAGGGGTAAATCCGAAAAGGTTTCAAAGACTTCAATCTCTGTGGTAAGTTGTATTTTTTTCTTCATGTTGTGCTTTTTATCGTCACTGAAAGTAGTGATAAGCAATGGAATCGCTAAGGATTATATCAATTAAGTCCTAAAATTTTGCTTATTTACCAATGCTTAACATACTCAAAATAACACAAACCGATTAACAACAACAATGAAACACATATTATTGATTGGCGCTGGGCGATCGGCGACCACCCTAATTGACTATTTACTAGAACAAGCTGAAAGGTTAGATTGGTTTATCCGATTGGGAGACCGTGATGAGACTTTAGCCCAAGAAAAAATAAAAGGAAGCTCAAGAGCAACCGCTTTTGGCATGGATGTGAAAAACACAGAACAACTGATTATTGAAATCAGACAAGCCGATGTTGTTATTTCTATGCTTCCTGCTTTTATGCACTTACAAGTTGCAGAGCTTTGTGTTGAATATAGAAAACACCTTGTAACGGCTTCTTATGTTTCTGAAGACATGAAGAAACTCAATGAGAAAGCGGAACAAAATGGTGTACTTCTTCTGAATGAAATTGGTCTTGACCCAGGTATTGACCATATGTCTGCGATGAAACTTATTCATCATATTAAAGATGAAGGTCATAAAATTGAAGCTTTTGAATCTTTTACTGGTGGACTTTTAGCACCAGAAAGTGAGAAAGGAAATCCGTGGAAATATAAATTTACATGGAATCCTCGAAACGTAGTCTTGGCAGGTCAAGGCGGCTCTGTGAAATTTTTACACAATGGACGTCACAAATACATTCCTCCTTATCGACTTTTCAGACGTACTGAAATCTTAGACATTGAAGGCTTCGGTAAGTTTGAAGGCTATGCCAACAGAGATTCCTTAAGTTACATTAATATTTATGGCTTACAAGGCACTCCTACGGTCTATAGAGGTACACTTCGTAGAGTAGGATTCTGTAGAGCTTGGCATATTTTCGTGATGCTTGGAGCTACCGATGATAGCTATGTGATGGAGGATATAAAAGACATGACCTATCGTGAGTTTATCAATTCTTTCCTTCCTTATAATCCGAATGATTCTGTGGAGTTGAAGCTGATGCAATACCTTCATATTGATCAAGATTCGGATATTATGGAGAAACTAAGATGGTCTGGTATTTTCTCTGATAAAAGAATTGGATTGGAGTCTGCTACTCCTGCTCAAATCTTAGAGAAAATATTGATGGATAAATGGAAAATGGATTCTGATGACCGAGATATGATCGCGATGCTACACAAGCTGATCTATTTTGATGGTGTTTCTTATCGTAAAATCCTTTCTCATATGGTCATTGAAGGAAAAGACAGCATCCATACAGGAATGGCACAAACAGTTGGATTACCTGTTGGAGTTGCTACAAAATTGATTTTAGAAGGTGTTATTCGAGAAAAAGGAGTTCAAATTCCTGTAAAACCAGAAATTTATGAACCTGTTCTCAAAGAACTCGAACATTACGGAATTCAGTTTATTGAACAAGATGAAATTTGTGAGATAGAAGCTGAAAGAACGATATAAAAAAATCCCCTTTCTTCTATTCATGAGGAAAGGGGATTTTTGTATAAAATTGACTTTACTTCAATTGTACTGTCATTAATTTTCTTTTTTGCTTAGCTGACTTTCTAGCAAATGCACTCGTATCTGTATAGTCTAAATAAGTAAGTGCTCCAGTGTACTTACCTTCAACCTTTTTCCCTTCTAGGTTAATACCATTAAACGACAACTCATAAGTTTCTCCATTTTGCGTTACGGTAAGTGCTCCGTTAACCAATAGACTACCTTCTGCATCCTCAATATCCTCTAATGCTGGAGACCAGTTAGTAGCATATAGTGCATAATCAAATGTCATTGATGGTTGCAACTCATCATTAAACTCAAATGGATAAGTTCCTTCAGATAGCCTATCCTCGCTATCTGAAAACAGTTCAAAGTAAATAAATTCTCCAGAACCTGTTGGTTCTGAATCTCCATCCGAAGAGATCTTAATGCCTTTAGAAACTAATGATAGATCAAGGTTATACCCTTCATGCCAATCATCAGTACCGTAGTTCTCCAACATACCTTGAGATAATTCATAAGTATCATCGCCTACTTTAAAATAGTTGGCCGGTAGTTCATCTCCTTCATCTGTAGCTTCTTCACAAGCAAAAAGTCCAAATGAAAGTGCCAATACAGTTACGATAGTGTGAAAAAATGATTTCATAGTTTTTAGTTTAAATATTTAGAGTATTAAAAAAATGATTGGCACCAAGAAGTAGACTTATCAAAGCATATAAAAACTAATTATTTTATTTTAAACTTTTAATACTATTTTTTACAAAATGGTCTATGAATAATGTAAAAATACAGCTACAAAATTCACATAGATTAATATTAGACTATCGTTTAAATACAGTCTTCGTAGCTAAATCTACCAATGCGATATCCGATAAGTGAAGATTGAAAAATCCTAAACCATTCGTCACGTTTGATGGATAATTAACAGGTTCAATCAATACATCATTTACAATTCCCTGAGATTGATTTCTTAACTCCAAATACTCATGATATTCTTGGCTTATATTGGCCATAGAAATCATTAGTGTATCCGAAGGATTATAGTTCTGATAAAAAGTTTCTAGATACATTGGGCGACCATCTTCTGGAATATCTTTATCTGTAAATAAAAAAGTGAATGGCTGATCCATGATAAAGTCTTCTATTTTTTGACTCTGTGACATTGAAACTCTTTGAATACTCATCATATACCAATTATCCTGATCGGGGTCGTCAAATGAAAATTCGATAGCCAAATTCATTTCATCATTTTTCTGAACAAGATCCGCTTCTATCTTATCAAAATTCACCCTTGGTAGTACCTTAGATTCGGCATAAAGCTCTTTCCCGTTTACATCTTTTATTTTTAATGCATAGGTTTCTAATTCTTCCAACTCCATAACACCCAATGCTGCATAAAGACCACTGCCCAGAATTTCTAAAGTATCATGTGCATGGTTTGAAGCTAAAATTACCTCGGCATCTTTTAAGACAATCTGATCTTCATATTTCTGAAAAATCTCTGCGGGATCTTTTGACGCTTCTCCAATGAGTCTGGCATCAAAGGTTTTAGTGAGTGCTATTGTCACATATTCTGAAGGAATATACTGAGATGAAACTACTATTTCGTTTGGTGGTGCTGGAAAGTCTACTACGGCTAAAGGTTCTGGCATACACGAAGCCAAAAAAGCTGTTCCGCAAACAAGCGATAGTACTTTGTTCATACTTGAGGTATTTAGGTTAATAGCTGGTTATTAGGTTTGGATGTTTGTTAGTTTGTTGTCGTTGCTTATAATGAAAAACTCACATTCATAAACGGTAACATACCAAATAATCCGGGTTGTTCATATCTGTAGGTGTTTGCATCTCGGTCATAGCTCAAGACGATTCCTACAGGAGATGTTCTATTGTAAACATTGTATGCCCCCGCAACAATTTTCCATTGTACCTTTTTTTCAGGTTTACTACTAAACTCTACACTCAAATCTAAACGATGTACATCCGCCAACTTCACACCATTTCTTGAAGAGTAAACAGGTACAATATCAACGACAGTTGAAACTGGGTTCAAGGTCAAATACCTAGCAATGATTGGTGTAAATCGGGCTCCTGATAAGTATTCCCATGTGCCCGATAATTTCCAACGAGGGTGTAAAATGTAATTTCCAACAATAGAGACATTATGTCTACGGTCATATCTTGATGGAAACCAAGCGCCATAATTGATATCACTAAATTGTCGTTCAGACTTAGCCAATGTGTAAGCTATCCAACCTGTGAACTTCCCTTCTTTTTTACGGAGAAGAACTTCCATACCTAACGAACGGCCTTCTCCTTGTAATAAGATGTCATCAAACTCCGTAGAAAATTGGGCATTACTACCTTCTTTATACTCTACTAGATTGTTCAACTTCTTATAGAAAAATTCTAAGGTAAATAAGCTTTTCCATTTGGGTAGATTTCTATGATAGCCAACTGTGACTTGGTGAGAATTCTGAGGTTTTACAATCTCGTTACTCGGGTACCAAATATCAGTAGGCAGAGCTACTGAAGAATTTGACAGGCGATGTAAATACTGATTCATTCTCGAATAACTCATTTTCACAGACTCTTTATCTGTCAAAGATAGTGTCATCAATGCTCTTGGTTCAAAGCCTATATATGCACTTTCAGCAAGTACAGCAGAAGAAACCCTAAAACCCAAAGTCGCTTGTATTCTATCTGTCAGTTGTCTTTCGTGCGAGACAAAAGGTGCGATTTCATGCATAAACTTGGAATTACTACGCTGATTAGGTACTACATTACTCACATCTCCCTCTGACAAAACCGTGTAAGGACTTAGTGCATGCATCGTGTAATCTACTCCCGTCTTCCAAAGGTTATTTTTCCCATCATAGTAATCCACTGTATTCTTAAAACCTAAGGAACGAATGCTGTACGAAATATTCACCAATTCATTTTGATCTACGTTTCTTAGGTTATATGAAAAACCACTAGAAGTTAAAGCCGACGATAAACTTAACTTAGGAGAAAAGGTATGTTTCCAGTTCAGTGCATAAGCATCGTTTTTATTGATCAAACCTGTATTTGAGTCAAAATCTCCCGTTTCTATCGCCATAATATCATCTCCTTTAAAAGCAGAAAATGAGATGGTATTATTTTTATTGGCCTTGTAGGTTATTTTACCATTTACGTCATAGAAATAATAAGGTAAATCTTGACCTGTAGCTTCAGCAACCTTATCGGCATAAGTTCTTCTTCCTGCTAAAGAGATCGATAATTTATCTTTTACAATTGGTGTTTCAATCGCTAATTGAGAAGCCAAAGAACCTATCTCTCCTTTCATTCGGAACTGTTGAAGGTCTGGGTCTTTTGTATTCACTTTCATCACTGAAGAAAGACGTCCTCCATCACTTGCATTAAAACCTCCAGTTGTAAGTGTCACATCATTCAATACTGCCGAATTAAATACAGACATAAAACCAAAAAGGTGACCTGCATTATACACTATTGCATTATCCAATAGTACTAAGTTCTGATCGGCATCTCCCCCTCTCACAAACATATCAGAAGAACCTTCAAAACCTTTTCCTACACCGGGTAGTAGTTGAGTAACTTTAATGGGGTCAAAGTTTCCTGCTATGGACGGAATGTTTTCCATTTCCTCAATGGAAATCGCTATTACACTTACCTCATTGGTTTGAATCTTTTGTTCCCATTCTGAGACGGTTACTTCCACCTCACCCAATACATTTTCTTCAATAGCTAGGAAAGGATTCCAAGTTTCGTTTTTCTGAAAATCGATCTTCTTTCGTTGAGTTGCAAAACCCACGACACTTACCACTACCTCAAATGTCCCTTTGGGAACGTGAAAGGAAAATTTACCATCGAAATCTGATGCCATCCCGATGCTTGTACCTTCCAAAAATACAGATGCAAAAGGCACCACTTCTCCAGTCTGAGCATCTTTAATCACTCCACTAAAGGTAAAAGGCTTACTTTCTTGTGCTTGTGCAACACAGATATTGATTCCATACAGGAATAATAATATAAAGGAATACTTGATGATGTAATGGGAGTAAACTTTGGTCATAGTTAGTTGGGTCGTAACTCTCTTTCAGAGAACAGTTTTTAGGTCAAATTAGGTTACTCAAAAAGCTTCTTAAGCGTCGCTTTTCTTAGTTAGGTTAGTTAAAGGTAGAAAAACACCCTTTATCATAGAAAAACGATGTAATAAAAGGCGAATAATCGCATAGTAAAACCTCATCTTCTATAAAAAATAGCAAGTCAGACTTTGCAGGGTTCAATTTAACCCATATAAATCATTTTAGATTTTTCTTCCATATTTTAGAAACTCTGTTTAGTTTCGCAGCACTTACGCTCATATACACTTCAAAATCACTTCTTCAATGAAAAAAATTGAGTCGGCACTAATTTCGGTGTTTTACAAAGACAGATTAGACGAGATTGTTAAGATTCTTGACAAACACGGGGTTAAGATCTTCTCAACAGGAGGTACGCAAAAGTTTATCGAAGAGCAGGGTGTTCCTGTAACTGCGGTAGAAGACCTTACTTCATACCCTTCTATTTTGGGTGGTCGTGTAAAAACACTTCATCCAAAAATCTTCGGTGGTATCCTGAACCGTAGAGACAATGAAACGGATCAATCACAAATCAACGAATTTGAGATTCCTAACATCGATCTTGTGATCGTTGACTTGTATCCATTTGAAGAGACAGTAGCTTCGGGTGCTGCTCACCAAGATATCGTTGAAAAAGTGGACATCGGAGGTATTTCTCTGATCAGAGCCGCTGCTAAAAACTACAAAGATGTATTGATCGTCTCTTCAAGAGAGCAATACGATGAAGTAGCTACACTTTTGGCTGAAAAAGAATGCCAAACTGAGATGAAAGATCGTTTGAAGTTCGCTTCTAAAGCTTTCGATATTTCTTCTCACTACGACACTGCTATCTTCAATTACTTCAACTCACAAGTAGAAGAAGAAGAGCAACAAAACCATTACAAAGAAAGTATCCGTACAAGCAAAACGCTTCGTTATGGAGAAAATCCTCACCAAAAAGGGGAATTCTATGGCGACTTGAACGATATGTTCGAGCAACTACACGGAAAAGAGCTTTCTTACAACAACTTGGTAGACGTTGACGCTGCGGTTGCATTGATCGACGAATTCCCAAGAACAGAAGGCGTTGCTTTTGGTATCTTGAAACACACAAACGCTTGTGGCGTGGCTGTAGCCGATACAGTAAAAGATGCTTACGTTACGGCTTTGGCTTGTGACAATGTTTCTGCTTTTGGTGGCGTTTTGGTGACCAACGAAAAAGTAGATGCAGCAGCAGCAGAAGAAATCCATAAGTTATTCGTGGAAGTATTGATTGCTCCAGACTTCGACGAAGATGCATTAGAAATCTTGAAAGGAAAGAAAAACCGTATCCTACTTAAGCGTAAGGATGTGACTCTTCCTACAAAACAATATAAGACTTTGTTGAACGGTGTATTGGCACAAGACAAAGACTTGAAAATTGAAGTTGAAGCTGATCTTTCAGTAGCAACGACAAAAGCACCAACTGAAGCAGAAACCAGAGCATTACTTTTTGCAAACAAAATCTGTAAGCACACCAAGTCAAACGCAATTGTATTGGCAGTTGACGGACAACTTTGTGCAAGTGGTGTAGGACAAACTTCACGTGTAGATGCCTTGAACCAAGCGATTGCAAAAGCGAAAAACTTCGGTTTTGATCTTTCTAAAGCAGTATTGGCTTCAGATGCATTCTTCCCATTCAATGACTGTGTAGAAATTGCACACAAAGAAGGTATCCGTGCGGTAATCCAACCAGGCGGATCTGTAAGAGACCAAGATTCTATCGATTTCTGTAACGAAAACGATATGACTATGGTCATGACAGGTGTTCGTCACTTCAAACACTAAGCCTCGGATTTTACTAATATTCGACATATATGCACTAGCCCACGATCCAGCAATGGACGTGGGCTTTTTCTTTTTTGATAGGCAGATTATTAGATTAACTTTGTACTAGACTAATATTAAGATTGTTATGAGACATTTTTTGTTATTACTTTTTGTACTATTCTCTTTTCAAAGCCTTGCACAAAACCAACTTTCAGGGGTAGGTATTTACTATGATCATTTGGGGAATGAAATCAGCGATTTTTTCCAACAAGGACGTGGACAAACATCTGCCGTTACTATAGAGCTTGGTGGAGATAGGCTAATTCCAAGTTTAGCATACCGTGCAGACGGTTCTGTAGATACTCTTTTTATCAAAAGTGATATTTATAAAGGCTTGAGAGGTTTCAAGTTTAGCCCAAAAAATCTAGACAGAAACACCTTAGTTCAAGAAGCTCAAAAATATAATAGCGGTATTCTCAAAGACAAAAAACTAAAGGCAAAAGAGTACACAAAAATAAAAGGACTTCCATTGAATGAAAGTGATTCTATAGTCGTACTTGCTAACTATTTCGTACAAAGTCCTAAAGGAAATCAAACATATAGCTCTTCTGAATTCTTTTATGTTACATATCAAAATGAAGATTATAATGTTCTGCAAAGATTAAATTCAACACTTTTTTACCTTCAGCCAAAATCTAACCCAACTCGTATTCAGCATATAAGTGGACGAGGAGAGAAACTCTTAAACAGTTTATTTTTCTTATTTAAAGACCGTCATCGTGCATTAAAAGAAGAACTAAATAAAGATAAAAAGAAATTAACTAGCTCCGACTTCCCATCAATTCTTAAAAGATTAAGCGTGATCGATGATTATGTAAATAAGAAAAAGACCTATTATAATCTCTTTTGGGAAGAGACATTAGATAAAAGTAAAATACTTTATTCATCAGAAATAACAACTCTTACGGATAGCCTTACAGAGTTGACTTTCCGTGATTTAGATGATAACACACTTAGTATTCAGGAATTTAAAGGTAACGGAGATCTAACACTTGAAGGGGGAAGTTCTTTTTTCTATGAAAATGGTACTATTAAAGATTTTTATAAATATAAGAATGGTGAAGTCTTCAAGTACCTTAAGTTTAGACCAAATGGAGACAAGCACAAGTTGTTTATTAAAAAACCTTCTTCGGCGAGTTCCACTACTCCGCCTCTCCTTTTAAGTAAATATTGGAAGTCTACTGGAGAAGAAATTAACATTTTAGTACAAGGAGAAAACCTTATCACTGAATATGATTCTATTAGAGGTCAAGAGATTAATTATATATATAAAAATAGAATTTTAGAGGAAGTTTTCTTTACAGAAAATGGAAAGCACACTCACCTATATCACCATAAATTATCATTAAAAGTCGAGGCTAACTTAAAAAACTACTTTACTAAAGCTAAAACTACTTACAATGTTTCTGAAAACCATGTTGTATATTTTTTACGACTTAAACTAGGTTCAGACTTCAAGACAATTTCTTATGACTTCTTATCACCAAAGAATGATGATAAAGAAACCGCAATAAAGGATTCTTATGCGCAATTTGAATCTAGTCCTTACAAAAAATGGAAAGGGAAAAAGAAGTTAAATTATGAGTTTATTTTACCTATTGCATTTAAATCAGGAATACCAAATTCGATAGTTCCAAGATATTTACTCAGAGATAACTCTTGGATGCATCATATGATGTGGGACAATCAAAACATGATGATGCAACAAATGATGCATCAGCAGACAATGCAATACATTCAGCAAGTAGCGCCTACTTTCTAATTCTCAATACAATTGTCATTAAAGCCTATACTTTTATGGAAGAGTATAGGCTTTTCTTCTTGTATGAATTCACAGCAAATTACAGATTTATTCTTAGGTATATCTCTTATTTTAAGATGCTGAATACCTTAGATCTGATTTGCCTATATGAGACTCATTTTATTCATTCTTTTTAGTTCTGTGCTGTTCGCTTGTGCTGATAAATCAAAGCAAAAAGATAAACCTTTAGATAATATTGTTCCACCTTCAACACTAGCTGTTCCCGAAGAAATGGATGTGACTATTAATCCATTGAAACAAGCTTACTTTGGAGAACTACATATGCATACATCTTTTTCTTTAGATGCATACATTGGGGGTACACGACTCACTCCCGACGATGCTTACAGAGCTGCAAAAGGTGAAGAAATGATCATATTGAACAAACCTTTCAAGCTCAAACGCCCACTTGATTTTTGTGCTGTAACCGATCATGCTGAATATATTGGAGAAATGCTAACGGTGATGTCTCCCAATGCAGCAGGCTACAATGACATTGAACCCACTCAGGTTCGAACAGCTAAAACAAAAGAAGAAAAAAGTGAGCTGTTCAAGAAATTAGTTGTAGATAACAACCGATCTGCAAGACCCAAACACTTATCTTATTATACGGGAAATGCATCTATAAAATCAGCTTGGCAAATGATTATAGATGCCGCTGAGAAAAATTATATTCCAGGTAAATTCACCACGTTTATAGCCTATGAATGGAGTGCAGCACCCAACTCGGCAAACCTTCATCGAAATATCATTTTCAGAGATAATGTCGTTCCAGATTTCCCTAAAAGTTATATCGATATAAATCGAGAAGAAGAACTTTGGGAATGGCTTTCCAAAATCACTACGGAAGGCTCTACTGTTCTTGCAATTCCCCACAATTCTAATGCTAGTAACGGTGATATGTTCAATAGCAAAGACTCTGATGGTTCCCCACTATCTACAGCATATGCAGCTCGGAGGCAACAGTTTGAAAGAGCTATTGAAATTATGCAGATCAAAGGAAACTCTGAAGTTCACAAAGAGCTATGGCCTACCGATGAATTTGCTGATTTTGAAAATGCGAACTCTATCTATTCCAAAAAGCGTAAGCTGAAAAAAAACAACTTTGTACGCTACGCTCTAACCAAAGGAATGGAATACCAACATAAACTCGGAGTTAATCCATTTAAATATGGCATTGTAGGCGGTACAGATAACCATAACGGCATGCCTTCAAATGTAGAAGAAGATAATTGGGAGCACGGTAGTCATGGAGTGGAAGACTTTGAGGCAAAGCAACGTACAATTGGAGATTTGACGGGCTGGGCAAAAATTTCAGACCTAAATCCTGGAGCATTGACTGCTGTATGGGCTGAATCGAACACTCGAGGGAGTATTTGGGACGCGATTTATCGGAGAGAAACTTATGCTACTTCTGGTCCTCGAATTCGGGTAAGATTTTATGGCGGAAATCATTTTGATAGAAAACCCAAAGATTACGTTGAGCTTGTCAATGACGGAGAACAAAATGGTGTCCCGATGGGCAGTGATTTGATTGTGGATGAAGGTGACCGACCTGAATTTTTAGTTTGGGCACTTAAGGATGATATTGGTCCAAACCTAGACCGTATTCAGATCATTAAGGGCTGGTATGATGGCAAAGAGTTACAGGAAAAAATATTCAACATTGCACTGTCTGATAATCGAGTAGAAAATCCCGATGGAAGTGTAGAACCGCTCGATGCAAAAGTTGATTTTAAAACAGGCTTTTGGAGTCAGGACAAAGGAGCTGTAAAATTGATGACACATTGGGAAGACAAAGAATTTAACCCTGCCTATGAAGCTTATTATTATGTCAGAGTGCTTCAACTCCCAACAGCTCGTTGGAATACTTGGGATGAAATTAGAGAGGGAGTTAAATACCCAACCGAAGTACCGAGAGTAGTAGTGGAACGTGCTTGGACTTCTCCTATTTGGTACACTCCTCCTCAAAAAAAGAAGTAATAAAAAAGTCTATAATACTTCACTAATGTTAGTACTATAGACTTTTCATTTCTACTAGATTACAGCCTCATTTATGAGTAGCTTTTTACTTAGAATTTTTAGAAGACTTCTTCTTTGACTTTGTCTCTGATGAATTTACAAACCAATCTTGAACATCTAAAAGAGCTTCCAATTCTTCCTCTATTGCATCATCAAGTTTTGGCATAAAATCAATGCCTGTCATATCTTCTACTTTCTGAATTGGAACGGCATAAGATGAAAGAGGCTTATCACATTTTCCATTTGGCATCAAAAAGGCAATCGCATCATTTGACTCCAAATCAACACCGATTTTGTAATACCATTTTGGAACAGAAACCTTACTAGCGCCAATAGTTGGTAAACCATCTTCTAGAACAGGACCAGTATAGATCATTATCTCTCCTCTACTTCTTGCCCAATCACGGAAAATTGACTCCAATTCTTTCCAAGCTCTACGATTCAAATCTGGATGCTGAGGACTCATATTCGATAAGAAAAAGCTCTCACTCATTGCCTTTTTGTTGAAAGACATATCTGCTGCAGGAGCTAAATGTCCTCGATCGTAGCCCGAACCTTTATAATCGGCTAATTGTGCAGACTCAGATGTAATGCTTGGGTCTGGTCTGAAATTATCAGAACGCTTACTATTTTTTACCAATTCTTCCTCAACTAATTCATAAGCCACCCATTCAGCCTGTTCGTGTTTTTCGCTATAAGAAAGTGTATAGTAAGAGTGCTTAATGACCTGCCCTTCTGACTTTGGTAATAAGGCATCAACATCGTGTTGAAAATCTTTACCTCCAACTGATGCTTTTTTGACTGGAGTTATTTCTTTTTCTTTTGCTGGAGCCTTTTGTTGTAAAGGCGTTAATTCTGAGTCCGACAATTGATCAATATCAATCGTCTGTGTCTTGTCTTGTTTTTGTACACAAGCAAATAAAGTAAGTAAGGAATAACAGAATACTATAGATATATACTTTCTCATGATGCGAAAAAATTGGTAAAAAATAGTTTCCACCAAAGCTATTGAGTTTCATGAAAAAAAGAAACACTCCGAATTTAGAATTCAGAGTGTTTTTATGAAGTTTTATTTTTTACTAGGCTACTTTTACGCTTCTCTTTTCGAGCTTCTTGAGTTTTCTTGGATGAACAATTCCTTTTTCCGCATAGTATTTCAGCTCTTCAAGAATTTCATCTAAGCCTTTCGAAAGTCCACCTTTCAATATTGGGTACAAGAAATAGCCTACTGTTTTAATTTCAATATTTGCCTCAAAAACAATTTCTGTTTCTTCTTCTGAAACCTTATTGAGTTTCGACTTTAAAAGGTTCTGAACTACAGGTGCTGGTAGATTATAAGGAACTACTTGAATATTCAATCGATAGTTTTCCTTATCAAACAGTTTTATGTCTTCCTCTGCATAAGGAGCATTTTCTTTATCTGAAAAAGTACAAACTCGTCCTATCATAGGTGAGCCTAAAGCAAGTTGTCCCTCTTTCTTTTCGACAGCATGCACTACTTGAGACATCCAATCCCCTGCCTTGTCAAACTCTACTGCCCAAACTTGCCAAACCTTTTCAATCGATGCTTTAATCTTAATGCTCTTTGTGATTTTCATAGTTGTTTATTTTTGAGTGATTATTCCAATTCTGTTAATCACAAAGTAAGGGCATCGAGAAAAGAAAAAAGTGAGGATTTAGTTCATAGTTATGGAGATTTGGTTCACGGAAAAAAATAAAAAAAGGGTAAAACTAAATTGTTCTACCCTTCTACTTTATTAGTCTAAAACAACATCAAGACCTTTATCTAAAATCTCTTGCAGATAATGATATTTCAGTCCGTGTGTTTGTTTTATATTTTCAATTTTTTTGATCACTTCTGGGTCTGGCTCACTTAAATCTTTTTGCTTTACTCCAACTACCAAAACATTCTTTGGTGTATGTTCCGTTGAAATAAATTCAAACACCTTTGTTTTATAACCATAAGCCTCCAAAATCAACGCTCTGATTCCATCGGTCAACAGTTCTGCTTGTCTTTCTTTCAAGATACCGAACTGAGTGATTTCACTCAAATCATCTGTTGGACAAAGTTGCTTTCTAACCTGTTTATGGCAACACGGCGCACAAATAATCACCTTTGAATTCGCTTTGATTCCTCTATAAATAGAATCGTCAGTAGCCGTATCACAAGCATGAAGAGCAATCAGTACATCAATTGCTTCTAAAGTTGCCTCTTGAATTGTTCCTTCTTGAAAACTTAAATGTTCAAAACCTGCTTTTTCAGCAATCGAATTACAGTATTCCACCAAGTTTTGACGAAGCTCTACTCCAATTACATTGGCTTCACGATTCACCACATTCGTCAGATAATCATAAAGAGCGAAAGTCAGATAACCTTTACCAGCCCCCATATCTACGACATTGAAACGACCGTCAAACTTCACTGACTTCAAAATTCCATCTATGATCTCTACATATTTATTGATCTGACGGTACTTATCTTGACGACTATTTTTGACCTTATCATCAGCAGTTACAACCCCCAACTCTTTCAGGTACACATTTCCTTCAGCCTTGATAAAACGATGCTTTTGCTTATCGTGGCTTTGCTTAGGAGCTTCTTTCTTTGTTGCCTGTTTCGTTTTCAACTTAGCAACATTCTTGTTATTGATATTCAAGAAATAATCTGCCGAAGTTGTTTTCAAATCTGCTTGATAAAAGTCTGTCTTCAGATGTTCATGAATAAGCGTTACAGCTTCCTCAAACAAGAAATTCTTTGTGATATCTTTTGTCTCGTGACGGTACACAAATGAAAGGCAAGTTCCTTTCTTTATCTTCACAACCTTGGCTGTAAGGGTACGCAAATCACTTTCTTTATCTCGCTTATTTGCTAGTTTCAATTCTACAAAAGTAGATTGTTGTAAACTATCTTGAAGGAACTGAATAAACTGCTCCAATTTATCTGTGCTCATTATAATTTTCTCTTTATCAAAATGCTTTCGCAAAGGTAGGTATTTTTAAAACAGAATACTTTCTCAAAGTAAAACAGAGAAGTACTACTTTCCCTTTAATCCCTTCAACTTTGTTAAAATATTGGCTTTGAAGCTCAATCATTCATTTTTTTCGATGAATGTATTATTTCATAAGATGAAAAACATCGACATTTTTTTATATTTGAACTATTCAAATAATGGGTGTTTACGTTGTTATGAACCACCCAATGAGTCACATCATTTATGACAGAATAGGACTCGTATTTAAGTGATGTTTTAAACTGTATTGAAAATTTTTTGAACCGTAAACAGTTTTTTGAAGATGAAAAGGATTCGATTAGGTAAAAAAAACTTCCTAAGAAAGCGTCAGAATAAAGAACGCAAAAATGATCCTACACCTTCAACTCAAACTGCTACTCTAAACGACAAACCTCAAACAAAAAAGCTAGATTCGAATAATCAATATCCTATGAAAAAAACCATAAATTTCATTACCCAATCCAAAGGCGGTGTGGGTAAATCTACTTTTACCTATATGATTGCCAACAAAGTCATGAAAGAGAATGCAACAAATGCAGTATTCTTTGACATGGATCCTGAGTCGCAATCAACACTTCAACTTTGTGATTTTACAAACCCTTCAAAGGTTGATTTGCTGAAAAGCAACGAAAGTGATATTGACCGTACAAAGTTTGATGACTTCCTTTATGACTTTGCAGAGCAAACAACTTACAATGAGTGCTTTTGCGATATGGGAGCTGAAACTTCAAAGCATTTCGTTCGCTACTTACAAGGAGATGGCGTACTTGAAGTGATTGAAGATATCAAAAGCATGAATATTCAGGTCAATGTATATTGTGTATTAGGTGGAAATGGCGATTTCTTCCCTTCTATTCAATATTGTGAGGAGCTTTTTGGAGCATCTAAAGAGGTCTTTTCTCCTTGTATCGTGATGAATCGTTACTATCAATACAAAGTTGATGCTATTGATAAAATCAATGAAGTAGCTAATCAATTTGATGCTGAGGTAAGAGAATTCCGTGTTCTTCATGAAGAAGGAACAGAAGCAATGTCACAGATTCTTCAGATTATGGGCGAAGGAAAACCTGCTTACACTGAAGCTAAACGTGGTGCTAAAATTAGATTCAATTCGGTATTAGATGATTTCATCTTCAGATTACCATCATTGAACTAATCGATATATAAACTTAATTGATAAGGATGTTTTTGTAGTGATACAATTACATCCTTTTTTTAGCTAAAAATACCACACTCAAAATATGCTAACTGCCTTACTTTTTATTAGGTACAAACAAATACTCAGAAGCTTACAAGGTCTAGGTTTTCTTAGAAGTCTTGTACTACTCTTTTTAATCTCTGGAGGGCTTGCCTACATTTTTCAGTTTTCTTCCACAACACAAAATGCTTTCATCATTCTAGTTTTACAATGCTTTGGTATTGGGAACTTACATTTTCAAAGAAATGACCGACAATTCCTGAAACTTCATACAGAAAGTATTGCCTTCCTTTTTTTATCAGAATACCTCATTCTCTCCTTACCTTTTATCTGCTGTAGCATCATTCACCAACATTGGATTGCTCTAACCATTACACTCCTTTACCCTGTAGCTTTAAGTCAACTTGATTTTAGGCTTAAAAGAAAAACGACTAACAACGTATTTTCTAAATGGATTCCATCGGAAAGTTTTGAGTGGAAAGCATGGGCAAAATCGAATGCAAATTATAGTATGATCATTTGGGGAATAGCACTCGTATGTTCCTTCTTTATTGGAGCTGTTCCTATCGCTCTCTTTTTCTTTGGCTTTCTCACGATCAACTACTACGAGAAAAATGAACCGCTATCTTTTATACTGGTTTATGAGAAATCAGCAAAGGCATTTTTAGCTCAAAAGATTAGAATTCAGCTTTCTATTTTTTCTATCATTTGTCTTCCACTTGTAGCCGTATTTCACCTTTTTCACCCTGAACATTGGTATATCCCTGTCGTAGAACTTGGACTAATGGTACTTATTCATTGTTACTTGATTTTACTCAAATATGCATTTTACAGACCTCAAGAACGAATCCCTGCCGTAAGTACTTTCGGTGTTATGGGTTTCATTAGTATTCTTTTTCCACTAATGTTACCAATCGTACTTCTCATGTCAATTCGTTTTTACTTTAAAGCTATTCGTAACTTAAATACCTACCTCCATGATTTCAGTTAAAGACCTTTGTTTCGCTTACTCATCGGACAAACTTATTCTTGATCACCTCAATTTAGAGTTAAAAGAAAATCAGATTCATGGAATTGTAGGTTTGAACGGAGCAGGAAAAACTACTTTTCTTCATACTCTATTTGGCTTAAATAAACCTTTGGAAGGAAAGCTACTTTTCAATGGTGAACCACTCACTAAAAAACAGATTGCATACCTTGTTACCGAAAACTATTTCTATGCCAATATTACTGCTCGAGAGTATCTTGAATTGGTAAAAAATACCGATTTCAATATCGAAGAATGGAATGCTCTTTTCGGCTTACCTCTTGATGATTTGATTGAGAATTATTCTACAGGTATGAAAAAGAAAATCGCTTTTCTTGCTATGCTAAAACAAGATAAAGCGATTATGATTCTTGATGAGCCTTTCAATGGTTTAGACTTGGAGAGCAGTAGAATTATCCGCTCACTTCTTCTAAAACTCAAAGAGAAAGGAAAAACTATTCTTCTTACTTCTCATGTGCTAGAAACGCTTACCAATGTTTGTGATAAACTCCATCATTTGGAAAATGGGCAAATCAATTACTCATGTGAAAAAGAAGATTTTGATGTTTTCGAGCAGAAGATTTATCAGACAATTGAAAAGCGTAATCAGCAGAAAATTGAAGAATTATTAGACTAAACCAACTCCAAAATTTCCTCTTGGATACCATCCCAAAGTTTGATTCGGAGTGCTAAAGCTTTTTGACTCGCGATCAATGCCTCTTCCCATTTCACAGGGTCATCACCACAGAATAATTTAATCATTCGCAACGCTAAAGGACCATGTTCGTCACCGTCAAGTTCAATGTGTCTTTCTAAGTAATAGACAAATTTGTCTAGCTTATTTTCTGAGTTCAAGTCTCGAACAATTTGGGTAAACATATCCGGAATTAAGTCTTCTCTACCAAAAGTAAAAACAGCCGCAATTACATGTGCGTTGCCTTCTGCGATCGTTTCAAAAGTAAAGTTGACAAACTCTTTGATTGACGAAGGTAGCTCTAGTGCATCTAAAGCATACGCTACACTTTCCCCACTTCTGATCTTTTCAATGAATGAAGTGATTTCAGATGTATCTGCTCCAGCTTCTTGCATAGCATCCAAATAGATCTCGTAATGACTTGCAGACTGACCGTCAAAACCTAAATCACTTTCTTCATCTCTTACAATATCATTGATGAGTCTACGCATTTCTGGCTCGCCCTGTGGTATCCAAGGAATAGTCGTACAACTCAATTTTTGTTGTAAAGCTTTAAGCAATGACATGAAATCCCAAACCGCATAAATGTGATGCTTCATAAAGACTTGAAGCGCTTCTAGAGTATTGATATTTGGGTAAAGTTCATGTTGTAAAAGTGCTTCACGATAACTTTCTAATTCTTGCTTCAACGATTGGCTATCGAGTAATTTGTTTGTCTCTAGTTCCAAAATGTAAGTGGTTATGTTGATGAGATTATTCTAAGTATTCTCATAGTAAATCGTACAATTACGACTTTTGTTTTCGTGATTCAGTGCTTCTTTCTGAAAAACACAAGCTTTGTAGTTTGAATACTATACTTTATCTTTTGACCATAAATTATGATTCAGACTTTTCAAATCGTCTTATGCCTACTTCATATACCCTACAAGAACCTTCCAAAAAGAAGAAATCTGTTGGTTTAAAAATTCTAAGTTTCGTATTGAAACCTATTCTGCTTTTAGGTTTTCCTTTTTGGCTTATGATCAGAGGTTGTATCTTCTTGTATCAATACTTTGAAATGTACACCTGGCTTGCCTTTATTTTGGGCTTAGCAATTACTCTTTTTGTGCTGCTGATCTATGTAACTTTTATCTATCGAAAATTACTAGGAAAGCAGTTTATCACTCCTCTTGAATTTCGTTGGAATTTTTATTTCACAACTGTTTTATTGATTGGTTACTGTGTTTTTGCAATGCTTTCTTTTTCTGCCAAAAACTCAAAACATCCCGAGATACAAGCGGAATACACTTCACTTCATCCTTTTTTAAGATTAGGAGTTCGAACACTAATGCTTATGGATAAAGATTTATTGATTACAGATGCTAAAAGAATTCCAAAGGATTACAAAAAGATGGGATTAGCAACCAAACAACTATCTCTGCATTATGTACAGGCTTCGGGGTATTCACACGCGATGGATATCAGAGTCAATGATCGAAGTGAAATTCGGAATTTTTTAGTCACTATTTATTTTAGGATGTTTGGCTTCAATGTGATTAGACATGTCGGTACAGCCGATCACCTTCATGTTTCACTTTCTCCAATTGAATACCCGAATAGAAAGTAAATTCTAGTACAGTTTTCAGAATCACACTTTTCTAAGTAGTGAGACAAATCAAAACGGATATTCTATTCGAAGAGTTAACGAAGTGATCTTCGAATTAAGAAATGGGAATTAGAGTCTTTAGACTCTTGCTTTCATAGATAAATCCTTAGACCACTTCGTTTATTCTAGAGTTCGTAATAGCCTATTATTCTCCTTCAAATACTATAGAAATAAACAAAAAAGGTCGCCTCATTGCTGAGACGACCTGTATGTTTGTTCAATTGCAGTCTAATTAAGTGGATTATGCCTTACCTAAATCAATAGATGGGCTAGCCTTTTTCTTACCTCCCAATCCTTTTACCCAGTTGCTTAGGCGAGTGATCAATAAGAACATTACTGGAACAACGATCAATGTAAGGAAAGTAGCGAACACCAATCCGTAGATTACCGTCCATGCCATTGGTCCCCACATGTCTGCGTTTTCTCCTCCCATAAAGATATTAGGTTCAAAGGAAGCAAACAAGCCAAAGAAATCAATATTTAGTCCTGTTGCCAAAGGAATCAATCCAAGTACAGTTGTAATTGCTGTCAACAATACTGGACGAAGACGAGTAAAACCAGCTTGAACGATACAATCGATCAACTGTAATTTTTCAAGCTCTTCTCCTTCTTCCATTCCAAGTTCCTTCTTCTTACGCTTAATCAAAAGGTCAGTATAATCTATCAATACAATAGCATTGTTTACAACTACCCCTGCCAAAGAGATAATACCAATACCTGTCATGATGATTACAAACGGATCTTTGAAGACAAACAAACCTAAGAATACACCAATCAAACTGAAAAGTACAGACATCATAATGATGAATGGCTTCGAGAATGAGTTGAATTGTGATACCAAGATCAAGAAGATCGCACAAACTGCAATCATCATTGCTCTTGACAAGAACTCCATAGATTTTGCTTGCTCCTCTTGTTCTCCCGTAAATTCGTAAGAATAACCCTCAGGTAATTTCTCATTTGACATCAGCTCTTGTACTTCAGATACAACGCTATTTGGGTTGTAACCTTCTGTGATATTTGAGCTTAGTACGACTACTCTGTCCAAGTCAATTCGTTTTACCTCACCAACTGTAGAAGAATACTCCAAGTTAGCTACCGAAGAAATTGGCACTTGGTGGAACTGTCCTTGATTGTCTCTAAAAGTAATACGTTGATCATTCAAAGATGAAATATTGTAACGATACTCATCTTTCATACGAAGCATGATCGGGTGATCGTCATCGCCATCTTTGAACTGAGAAATTTCTTTACCATAAATTGCCGTACGTAAGTTTGAAGCGATCAAACCTGTTGATACGCCAAAACGACGAGCTTTATTACGGTCTATGTTTACCAACATTTCTGGTTTACCAACATTGATATCGATACCCAACTTATCAATTCCTTCAATTCCTGATTGCTCAATTTTAGCCTTCATTTTTTCAGCTTCAGCAATCAAGACTTCGTAATCTTCACCTTTGATTTCGATATTAATTGGCTTACCTGTTGGTGGTCCATTACGCTCTTTATCAGTTACAACTTTAAGACCTGGGATTTCTTTCATCAAGTTTGAACAAACCTTTAATACTTCAGCTGTAGAAATACCAAAACGGTCTTCAAACGGAACGAACGTAAGTGTAATTTTACTCTTGTGCGGTGTTACTTGTCCACCACCCATTGGTTCTTGAGGGTCTCCTGTGTTTTCACCGACATTAGTTACAATAGACTCAATGATTGGTGAGTAAACAGCAAGTTCTTTATATAATTTAGCCTCAACCTCTTTTGTCATACGGTTTGTTTCCTCTACATCAGTACCAAGTGGTGCATCGATATACATGAAAACATTTCGAGGTTCATTTTCAGGGAAAAGTAATGTTTCGGGTTCTGAACTTCCAAACAAACCAACTGCGGCAAACAAGAAGATAAATGTTCCTCCAAAAATTGCATAAGGACGGAAACCTTTCAAGGCAAATTTTAATGAGCCTAAGTACAATTCTTCAATTCTTACAAGCAATACATTTTGGAACCAATATGCTCCTGGACGTAACAAATAGATATTTGCAATTCCCATCAGAGCAAAGAACATCAACAGATTACCCATTGTGTAAGTTTCCCCAATGAAATAGAATACAAAAGCAAACGCCGCTGTAACCGCTGCGATAATCAAGTTTCTTTGTTTGTTAGTAACAATTGGGCTATTGCTAATCTTCATGAATGCTTTTGCCATCACTGGGTTAATGATCAAACCTACAAATAGTGATGAAGCCAATACCACGATCAAAGTGATTGGAAGGTATTTCATAAACTCTCCCATGATACCTCCCCAGAATGCCAATGGTACGAAAGCTGCCAAAGTTGTTGCTGTAGAAGAGATAATTGCCATAGCAACCTCTCCAGCACCTTCTTTAGATGAAGCTTCTTTGTTATAGCCTTCTTCTCTCAGACGGTAGATGTTCTCGATAATTACAATAGCATTATCTACCAACATACCAAGTGCTAGAATCAAGGCGAAAAGTACAACCATGTTTACGGTAATTCCCATCATACTCAAAAGCATGAAAGCCATAAACATAGATAATGGGATAGCCATACCTACCAACAAAGCGTTACGAAGTCCCATGAAGAACATCAAAACCATAACTACCAAGATCACCCCAGAAATAATAGAGTTCTCCAAGTTATCAATTTGCTTCTTCATGTCTTCTGCTTGAGATTGTGTCAATACAATATCCAAGTTAGAAGGAAGCTGTCCACTTGTTTTTGCCTTATCAAGAATAGCGTTTACTTTCTTAGTTGCCTCAATTAGGTTTTCACCACCTCTCTTCAATACATTTAGAGAGATTACAGGATTTGCACCTTCTGTTGCAAACTTAGAAGTCGCTAGTCTTGCATAACTCTTACGCTCTTCGTAAGTATCATTTACTTCTGCCAAATCTTTCAGATAGATAGTATTCATCTTTTCTGATTTGACAATGATATTTTTTAATTCTTCTGCAGTACTAAATTCTCCAGTGACACGCAATGAACGGCGGAAACCATCCGTCAAGACATCACCCCCTGACATCGAGATGTTTTCATTGGCAACCGCCTGTTCGATATCTCCGAAAGACACCTTCATTGCGTCCATTTTGAATAGATCAACATTGATCTGAATTTCTCTTTCTACTGAACCTGCAATGTCTACACGAGAAACTTCTGAAAGCTCTTCAAACTCGTCTTCTAGGTATTCAGCATATTCTTGAAGTTTGTCTATCTCGAAATCACCCGAAAGGTTTACAACCACTACAGGGATTTCGGTAAAGTCCATCTCCATTACGGAAGGATCGGTATCCAAATCGGTAGGAAGTTCCTTCTTCGATTTGTCTACGGCATCTTTGGTATCTTGGAGCGCTTTAGAAACTTCAACATCTTCGTTGAACTCAACAATAATTACTGAAACATCTTGAGCCGATGTAGATTTAATTTCTTTTACTCCTTTAACTGATTTCAGTTCTTTCTCAATCGGGCGAGTAATCAAGTTCTCAATATCTACAGGAGAGTTACCAGGATAAATAGTGTTTACATACACCATCGGTAACTGAATCTCTGGAAATTGTTCTTTCGGCATTGAGCTGTATGAGAACATACCGAAAACAACAATAATCGCTGTCAAGATAAAGACACTCGTACTGTTATTTATAGAGAGGCTACTTAAGCCAAATTCTTTTAATGCTTTTTTGTTCTGGTCTTTTTCCATAACCTTTTTTTCAATAGCAAAATGATAATGTAAAAGAGAATAAGTAAACAGACATTGGAAAAAGGGAATACCCTTTCATTTTAATTTGTCATGCACTGTGGAGACTTTTGCTTTTACTCACTCTACAGTGTTCATTTCTTTGCTTGATCAAAGAAACGAACCAAAGAAAATCAAGCCTCATAAAAAACGGACAACGCACATCCGCTGCTTCTCCGCTTTTGAGGCAATCCTCCCACTACTCAAAAGAGTAACTTGTCCCATCGTGTGGAGCTCGGGGGGCTTGTGGGTAGTAGATCGAATGGGACTTGACTTTTTTTGCTTCGTTTTTTGTGTCAAGACAAAAAATGAAGACTATAATTCCTCAAAAGAAATACTTTACCCTCTGCGATTATTTGGTTCTAATGAAAAGCGACATTCATTAAAACATATATGCTATATTACTTTTATCGAAAATAAATTGTAAGGAGCTAAGCTTATTTTACAAGTACGACTTTCTCTCCGTTGGTTACGTCACTGTAGCCTTTATCTACGATTGTCATTCCTGCAGCCAATCCTTCCTCAATCATCGTTTTACCAGCATATGACTTACCTGTAGTTACTACTACTTTCTTCACAAAACTCTCACCGCCTTTATTCTCCAAGACATAAACGAATTCTGTACCATCAGCTGAGTGCTGTACCAAGTATGAAGGAAGTACTACTACGTCTTCTTTTTGGTAGTCACGAATACGAACTACTGCCATTGTATTTGGCTTAAGTTCTGCTTCTCGATTATCTAATTCTACTTGAATACGGAATGTTCTGTTTTGTGGGTTGATGAATTTCCCTACAGAAAGAATTGGTCTTTTATATTCGTCATTCATCAATGGAATACGAACTGTAACCTCATCACCTTTCTTAACTTGCTTGCTATAAACTTCAGATACTTCGGCTACAACCTCTACTTTATTCAAGTTTACGATACGAGCGAATGGCTGACCTGGAGCTGCAAGTTCTCCTTCATTAGCGAAGATATCATCTACAGTACCGCTGATTGGCGCCAATACATATCCTTTTCCTTTTTGCTCTTCCAAACTTGCCAAGCCTGCTTCCAAAGTTTCTTTTTGGTTTTTCACTTGTAAGTATTGTACTTCAGAACCTACACCTTGTTTCCAAAGTCTATCTTGCTTTTCATAAAGCGTAGTTGCAAGGTCAAGATTTGTTTTAATCTCCTCGATCTGCTTATTCAATACCTCTGTATCTAGCTGACCAAGACGTTGTCCTCTTTTTACATACTGTCCTTCTTTTACCAAAATTCGTGTCAAACGACCATTCATTTCTGGTGAAACAGTTACGTTTTTATCTGAAGTAATATTTGCAGGAACTTCCACGAAATGCTCAAATTGAGACAATTCTGTTTGGAAACCTGTTACGCGTTTCAAGTTTGAAACTGTAACAATATTTCCTCCTGCAGCAATTTCTTTTTCTAATAGTTCAATTTTTGAGCTAAGTACTGCGTGCTCACTTTTATATTGTTCAAGCAATGCTTGTTTCTCTTCCAATGACTTTGAATCGTCGGCACAGGCTGCTAATAAGAACGCCATTGCCGCTACGGCGATTTTCTCTCTGTAAGATGCCATGTTGGTATATAGTATGATTTGTTGTGTGCTAAATTTTGATTATTCAGTATATAAGATTCCGTTCGCTTTCTCCCATGCTACTTTAGAAATAAGCGCATCGTAAAGAGAACTATAATATTGAGTAGATGCCTGTCTGTAAGAAGTTTCGGCATCTGTAATCTCCAATGAAGAACCTAAACCTTCTTCAAATTTGATTTTTGAATGCTCATAAACTCTAGCAGCCAACTCCATATTTTGTTTTTGGATTTTCAATACTTCAATAGAAGACTCCAAGTCATCTCTTGTTTGGATTTGCTCAAGTGTCAATTGGTTTAGCAAATCTTTCTTTTGTTGCTCAACTTTCAAGACTTCAAGCTTGCGTTGTTGGATTCTTCTATGACGTTGCAAACCATCGAAGATTGGGAAACGAAGAGAAACACCCAACATAGAACTACCAAACCAATTATTCATATCTGATAGTTGAGATCCACCATCATTCCAACCGTATTGCCCGAAAGCATACAAACCAGGTAGGTAACCTACTTGCTCTTGTTTTACTTGGAAGCCTTTTAAATCTTCATTTGTATTGATGATACTAAACTCAATACGCTCTTCCACTGGTCGACTTAAAGATTCATCAATTACCAATGCACTTGCATCTATATCATCTAGTGTTTCAGATAATACTACTTGATCAGTTACATCTTTACCCATTACAGCTAAAAGTAACTTCAAGCTATAATCTCTTAAATATTTCGACTTTGTCTTTTCAGTTTTGATATTGTTCAAACTTACTTGAAGACGGTCTACATCATTTTTCTCTACAAACCCCTCTTTGTATTGAAGCTCTGTTTGCTCATACAATGAGTTTAAGTTTTTGATGTTTTGATCTAAAAGCTTCAAACGTTCATCAGTTACCAAAACTGCGTAATAACCGTTGATCACATTCTCAACCAAGTCAATTTTATTAGCGACTAATTGTTTTTCTGATAGACTTTGGAAAACACGAGATGCTTTCAAGCCTAAAAAGAATGTCCCATCAAATAAAAGTTGATTCACACTAACAGCGGCATTTCCATTGTATGCTACTCCGAAAGGAATAGCGACATCAGGATCACCTTCAGCACCACCAGCAAATTGAGCAGGTAAAATGGCTCTCTGAATTTTAGGTGAATAACTAATTTGACCTTCCGCATTAATTTGAGGAAGTCCCGTACCGATTACTTCTTTTACTTGTTCTTCGGCAATTTTCACGTCCATTCCTGCTTGTATCAACTGTCTGTTGTTTTCCAACGCAAAGTCAATACACTCTTGTAAAGAAAATGCCGTTTTATCTTCGGGCATTGCATTTTGTTGGGCTTGAGCTATTGAAATAGAGCAGCTCAGAAATGCCCAGATTGTAAGTGTAGTTTTCAGAAAAGCGGTGCGTTTCATCCTTATATTTAGTTATTAATTTTCTCGGTATACTGTTCTATAATTTCCAATCCTTTTGCCGTAGCAATTCCTCGGAGAAAGACCTCAAACAACTGGTCTTGAATATAATGTAAAGGCTTATCTTCTAAAGGGAATGTATCTTTATTGAAACCCAATTCAACTAGATGTATTCTGAGCTTTGAGATTAAATTGATATCAACATCTTTTCTAAAAACGCCCTCTTCTTGTCCTTTCTGAATGTTTTCGGTGATACTTCCGATGAAACAATTCTTTTTATAAGAGAGGTAAAGCTCCCAAGTCTCTGGATAATACTTTCGGAAATCATCAAGTATAGCTTGATTGACATTCCCAAATTCCTTTCGAAAATATGTTGTTGTGCGAAGGGCCAAATCCATAGCTCCTTCTGCCTCTTCTTCAATTTGTTGAAGTTCTCGTTCTTGGCGCTCCAATACTACTTTTGTAGCTTCATAGACCAAGGCATTCTTATCTTTATAATATTGATAGATTGTCTTCTTAGACATTCCCAACTCGGTAGCAATATCATCCATTGTGACTCTCTTTGCTCCGAAGTCTCTAAACAGCTCCCCGGCTATCGTCAATATTCTTTCCTTTACTTCCAATTTAAACACTCCTTAATTTCAAGAGTAAAACTAAGGAAACTTTAAAGATGTTTTCAGTTTCCTGTATAATTTTATGCAACATTTAATAATTTCTTAAACAAAGGTAAATGAGCGCTGAAATTTTGAAATAAAAAAAGTCCTCAAGTGTAATACTTGAGGACTGAAACCTAAAAATAGGTTGTTAAATCTATGTGTTGCTTAGAATTTGTATCCTACGCCAATTTGAACAGCTCTGTTCTTTACATATTCTCCGTCAGCTGGGTTAGCTTTTACATTGCTTAAACCCAAGTTGAATCTAGCATCGAAGAAAAGACCACTTGGCATTTCGTACTCAGCACCAAATACTAAGCTTACGTCTGTTTTGATGAATGAATCAGTTACATCAAAATCGCCTTCTTCTAATAAGTCATCACCTTTTTCTTGTAACAATGCTTGTGCGCCACTCAATTGAGCTACACCTGCAGTAGCTTCTGCATAACCTGCATCAGCTTGAGCTTTAACTTGATTAGGTGTTGCACCTCCTAAAGAAGCTTGAGGATCATCACCCATACCTGCATCAATAAGTTGTTGCATTTGTGTTGAAAGTGCCATTGCGTCATCTGCTTGTCCTTGAACAGCTGTAGCCATCGCTCCTAACATAGCAATGTTTCCTTCCAAACCTGCAATAGCCTCTGCTGATACATTGTTAGAAGAGTTTTTATTAGCATTCAATAAAATACCAACTTGTGCACCCGCCATTACTTTCAAACCTGAAGCAACTTCGTATTTTGCTACTAATGGAATATTTAAGTAGTTATAAGTATAATAACGGCTTACAGTTCCCTGACCATCAATTGGTAAAGCAATACCTGTCAACGCTGGAAGAGCATCTAAATCTGACCTTACAGCCATTAGATCATCAGTCTCCTCGATTGGTTGGCCGTCAACTTGAATTCCTTGTTGAGAGTACAATAGGTCTAATTGTACTGCAAATTTCTCTGATACGTTATAGTTAACAAATCCACCGAACATTGGACCGTAAATTTGTTTAGCGTAAGGGTTTGGAGCTTCTGTAGTTACAAATGCAATGTTAGCACCAGCTTTCAAACCAAACTCTACTTTTTTCTCTTGTGCAAATGAAGTCGAGGCAAATGCGAATAATGCAATTGCAGATACAAATAGTTTTTTCATTGAATTTAAAAATTTTTAATAAACAACTGACATAAAAAATCCCCCTCTGAATGTTGCTGTTTATCGTAAATTAGTGATTGAAAAAGTCCCTGAAAGCCGCTGATTGTAAGCTTAATGGGCTTCTCATAAAAATCTTTGTTGGTTTTGATAAGACTGACATCACCCATACAAAGAAAGCCTAATAAATTGGCCGTGTATAGCGCAATATATGAAAATATTTATTGTTACTTCAACACCTAAACTAAAAAAATTCACATTCGTTAAATGAATGAATATTCATTTATTTATTCCACGTAACCAAATTCTAAACGCAGCTTATCTTTTGGTATTTCAGATACTGTGATTTCCATTGAGATGTCTTCGATCGGACGATCATATTTATCCTTTCTGAGCTTACTCATTTTTTCCACGACTTCCATGCCTTTTACAATTTCACCAAACACCGTATAATCACCATCAAGCAATGGCATACCGCCTTCTGTAAGGTAAAATTGTTTAGCTTGTTCAGAAATTGTTCGGTCAAGCTCAATATTCAATTCTTTCTCTATTTGTTCCTTGTTTTGCACAGCCCAGTTCATCACCTTTTTCTGATCATTATCCATGTCTGCCCAATAGACTTCTGTCCTTAGATCAATTAATTCGTCTTTCTTGAGCCATTCCCTAAAAGCGGGTATAAGTTTTTTATAATCAATCAATTCTTTTTTCAAACTTTGTTCAGAGAATTTCTTCCCTACCACAAAGTAAAACTGACTTCCATTTGATTCTTTTTCTGGATTTACCGAATCGGGTAAACGAGCAGCAGCCAAAGCTCCTTTTTTATGAAAATGTGTTGGGTTCATCTCGGCAGGAATTGTGTAACCAATATCTCCTTTTCCCAATTTCTGTCCTCTATGTGCATCTTTTGATGTAGGATCTCCACCTTGAACAATACTATTACGTATTACTCTATGAAATAAGGTCTTATCATAGAATTCCTCCTGTGCTAATTTCAAAAAGTTTTCCCTATGTTTTGGTGTATCCTTGTATAAAACAGCATAAATATCTCCTAGTTCTGTATGAATCTTGACTAAGAAATCATTATTCGGATCACTTACCGCTGTTTTGATCTCTTTTTTCTGACACGCACTCAATACTAAAAGCCCCAATAGAGCGATTTTCCAACTAAAATTCATCCCATTAATTAGTTAACATTTCTTATAAATCACAACTTTTATTGAAATATGCTGTTAGCAAATTGGGTTAAAGTGCTATAAATTGTTGAGCCTGTTTTTCCCAAAGCAATGACACAGCTCTCCTATTCCATTTTTTTTTTGTGTTTAGAAGAGTATTTTTGTGTCAATTTAGGAAACGAAAAATAATATTTGAAAACTTTAAACTTTTTATAAACATGTCAGCTAAATACGATCTGATTGTCATTGGTAGTGGTCCTGGTGGTTACGTTGCAGCTATTCGTGCTTCACAACTAGGTATGAAAGTGGCTATCGTTGAGAAAGAAAACCTTGGTGGTATCTGTTTGAACTGGGGTTGTATTCCAACAAAAGCACTACTTAAATCGGCTCAAGTATACAACTATGTACAACATGCCAAAGACTATGGTGTGGAAGTAAGCGGATCGAACGTTGACTTTGACAGCATGATCAACCGTAGCCGTGGTGTAGCAAACGGTATGAGTAAAGGGGTTGAGTTTCTTATGAAGAAAAATAAGATTGAGAAACTTATGGGCTTCGGTAAACTTGTTGACAAAAACAAAGTTGAAGTAAAAGCGGAAGATGGCACTGCTACAGTTTATGAAGCAGAAAATGTAATCTTGGCTACTGGTGGTAGAGCGAAACAATTGCCACATATTCCTATCGACGGAGAAAAAATCATCGGTTACCGTCAAGCAATGACACTTCCAAAACAACCTAAGAAAATGGTTGTAATGGGTTCTGGTGCTATCGGTGTTGAGTTTGCTTATTTCTACAACTCAATCGGAACTGAGGTAACTGTTGTTGAATTCTTGCCAACACTTGTTCCAAACGAAGATAAAGACGTTGCTAAAGAACTTGAGAAATCATTCAAGAAGCAAGGCATCAAGTCAATGACAAACGCTGCTGTAACTGGCGTTGATACTTCTGGCGAAGGTTGTGTTGTTACAATTAAAAACAACAAAAACGAGAAAGAAACTGTAATCGAGTGTGACGTAGTTCTTTCTGCAGTTGGTGTTGAGACAAACCTTGAAGGAATTGGTCTTGAAGAAGTTGGTGTAGCACACGACAGAGGTAAAGTATTGGTAAATGATTATTACCAAACTAACATCCCTAGCGTTTATGCTATCGGAGATATCGTTCATGGTCCAGCTCTTGCACACGTTGCTTCTCACGAAGGAATTATCTGTGTAGAGAAAATGTCAGGTATGACTCCTGAGCCAATGAACTACAACAACATCCCTGGCTGTACTTACACTTACCCAGAGATTGCTTCTGTAGGTTTCACTGAAGAAAAAGCAAAAGAAGCTGGTTACGATATCAAAGTGGGTAAATTCCCATTCTCAGCATCAGGTAAGGCATCTGCTTCTGGCGCGAAAGAAGGTTTCGTAAAAGTAATCTTCGATGCAAAATACGGAGAGTGGTTAGGATGTCACATGATCGGTATGAACGTAACTGAAATGATTGCTGAAGCAGTTGCAGCTCGTAAACTAGAAGCTACTGCTCACGAAATCATCACGGCTGTTCACCCTCACCCAACTTTGTCTGAGGCAGTTATGGAAGCTGTTGCTCAAGCATATGATGAGTGTATTCACCTATAATTCATAGGTTTTAACATAAATTTATTTTTGACCGTCACTTCTGAAAAGAGGTGGCGGTTTCTTTTTAAGTTTCTTTACGATTTTTTGAAAAGCATTTTTTAGAAATTATCCCTACTTTCTCACAACCAAATAGTTAAAAGACCGTATTGAAACATTGCAAGTTGCAATAGTATTAAAACAATTTAGACTCCTCACATTCGCTTTCAAGAACAAATCATATGAATATTAAGACCAAGTCTATTTATTTTTTTGTTCCACCTATAGAAAGCAGAAGTTTAAGGCTAAGTTGTCAAAGGTTTTTGTAAATTTGTATGTATGGGTTTGAGCTAAATCAACCCCTACTTTTTTGTATTGAATTCTTCATCCAAGTAATATGCTGGACTTTGTAACTAAAGCGTTCTCGAAGATTTTCGGAACCAAGTCAGAAAAAGATCTAAAGGAGATTCTTCCATATATCAAGCAGATTCATGCTGAGGGAGATAAGTTGTTGCAGATTTCTGA
This sequence comes from Sediminitomix flava, assembly GCF_003149185.1. NCBI lineage: Bacteria > Pseudomonadati > Bacteroidota > Cytophagia > Cytophagales > Flammeovirgaceae > Sediminitomix > Sediminitomix flava. Next base: position 151,484 of record NZ_QGDO01000011.1, read on the forward strand.
TGACGAACTACGTGCTAAAACCATCGAGTTCAAAGAAGTCATCAAAGATCACCTTAAAGAAATTGATGGGGAAATCGCTCAGTTGAAATTACAGATTGACGAGAACCCTCAAATGGAAATTGAGGAGAAAGAAGAAATCTTCGGTAAAATTGATAAGCTTGAAGAGACACATGATAGCGAACTAGAAGTTGTTTTGCTAAACATCATGCCTCAAGCCTTCGCTGTTGTGAAAGAAACAGCTCGAAGATTGACTGAAAATAAGCAACTCGTTGTCACTGCCAACGACCACGATAAAGAAATGGCAGCCGCCAAATCAAATGTAACTATAGATGGCGACAAAGCGATCTGGAGTAACAAATGGATTGCTGCTGGAAACGAAATCGAGTGGAATATGATCCATTACGATGTACAGCTTATCGGTGGTATCGTATTGCACAAAGGTATGATTGCAGAGATGCAAACTGGTGAAGGTAAAACGCTTGTTTCTACCCTTCCTTCTTACCTAAATGCTTTGGCAGGAAAAGGTGTTCACCTAGTAACAGTCAACGATTATCTTGCTGTTCGTGACTCTGAGTGGAATGCTCCACTTTTCGAATTCCACGGAATGCGAGTTGATTGTATCGACAAACACCAACCACACTCTCAAGGTCGTATCTCGGCATACAAAGCAGATATTACTTACGGTACAAACAACGAATTTGGTTTCGATTACCTACGTGACAACATGGCACGTAGCCCAGAAGAGCAAGTTCAGTTGAAGCACCATTTCGCAATGGTCGATGAGGTCGATTCAGTTTTGATTGATGATGCTCGTACACCACTTATCATTTCGGGTCCTGTACCTGACGGTGATAAGCACGAATTCAATGAGTTAAAACCTTTGATCGATCGTTTGGTTAGCCAACAACGCCAATTGGCAATGAGCTTATTGAACGATGCGAAGAAACAAATCAAAGCAGGAGATAAAGACAATGGTGGTTTAGCCCTATTCAGAGCTTACCGTGCATTGCCAAAATATAAGCCGCTTATCAAATTCTTGGGTGAACCAGGAATGTTGCAATTGATGCAGAGCACCGAGAACATCTACATGGCAGAAAATAACAAACGTATGCCAGAAGCAGATGAGCCATTGTTCTTCACAATTGATGAAAAGCGTAACTCGGTTGATCTTACCGATAAAGGTATCGATCACCTAACGCAAAATCTTTCTAGCTCAGACAAAGAATTCTTTATCCTTCCAGATATCGGAATTGAAGTAGATGAGATTGAGAAAGATGAAAACCTTTCTGATGAGGATAAATTGCAGAAAAAAGATGAGTTGATCAGCAACTATTCTTTGAAAACGCAACGTATCCACTCAGTAAACCAATTGCTGAAAGCTTACACCTTGTTCGAAAAAGACGTTGACTACATCCTTGCGGATAATAAAGTCATGATCGTTGATGAGCAAACAGGTCGTGTAATGGACGGAAGACGTTATTCTGATGGTCTTCACCAAGCATTGGAAGCAAAAGAAGGTGCGAAAATTGAAGCGGCTACTCAAACTTACGCTACAATTACGCTTCAGAACTTCTTCCGTATGTACCACAAACTTTCGGGTATGACTGGTACAGCCGAAACAGAAGCAGGAGAATTCTGGGAAATCTACAAACTAGATGTAGTTTCTATCCCTACAAACCGTCCGATCCAACGTCATGACAGAGAAGATAAGGTTTATAAAACTGTACGTGAGAAATTCAACGCTGTAGCTCAAGAAATTCAAGAGCTTGTCGCTGAGAATCGTCCGGTACTTGTGGGTACAACTTCAGTTGAAAACTCAGAGGTATTGAGCCGTATGCTTCAAATGCGTAAGATTCCTCACCAAGTCTTGAATGCCAAACAACACGCTCGTGAAGCAGATGTAGTTGCACAAGCTGGTCTTCCTGGTCAAGTAACGATCGCTACCAACATGGCTGGTCGTGGTACTGATATTAAACTTAGTAAAGAAGTTAAAGACTCTGGTGGTCTTGCAATTATCGGTACTGAACGTCACGATTCTCGTCGTGTTGACCGTCAGCTAAGAGGTCGTGCAGGTCGTCAAGGAGATCCGGGTAGTTCACAATTCTTCGTTTCTTTGGAAGATAACTTGATGCGTATGTTCGGTTCTGACCGTATCGCAAAAGTAATGGACCGTATGGGACTTGAAGAAGGTGAAGTAATTCAGCACTCAATGATCTCTAAGTCGATTGAAAGAGCACAGAAAAAAGTAGAAGAAAATAACTTCGCAATGCGTAAGCGTCTTCTTGAATATGATGACGTAATGAACTCGCAACGTGAAGTAATCTATAAGCGAAGAAATCACGCACTTTACGGTGATCGTCTGACACTTGATATCATGAACAACTTCTACGATGTTGCCTTCAACATCTCAGAAGTAAACCAAGATAACTTCGATGCATTCAAACTAGATGTATTGAAATACTTGGGACTTCACACAAGTATCAAGGAAGAAGAATTCACGAAGTTGAAAGTAGAGCAACTAAGCGAAAAGCTTTATACTGAGGCTTACGGAAACTATAAGGCGAAAAACCAAAACATTAAGAATCGTGTCCTTCCTGTCTTCAACCAATTGAAAGAAGATAAAGGTGGTATCGTTGCTAATGTAGCTGTTCCTATTACTGACGGAAGACGCTTCATGCAAGTGAATGCTTCTCTTGATAAAGTAATTGATTCTGAAGGTGGAGAATTGGTACAAGTACTAGAGCAAAACATCATGCTTTCAGTAATTGACCAAGAGTGGAAAGAGCACTTAAGAGATATGGACGAGTTGAAACAACAAGTTCAGAATGCAGTCCACGAACAAAAAGATCCATTATTGATCTACAAGTTCGAAGGATTCCAACTCTTCAAAGGTTTCTTGAACACTGTAAATGAGGAAGCAACTTCATTCTTGTCAAAAGCACAAGTAGCTGTTGCAGACCCATCGCAGGTTCAACAACCACAAAGACCAGCACCTCGTCAGCCTGAGCCAAAATTGCAAGAGCAAAAAGCGGAATCTCAAGCAGTGAGTGGAGCTACAGCGCCTCGTCCACAGGCTCCTCAAAGTCCAGATCCTCGTCAGATGGCAACAAACACTCCTAAAGCAGAAGTGACTAAGCCAATCAAGTCTGAGAAAACATATCACAGAAATGACCGAGTAAATGTTCGTTACAAAGACGGAACGGTTAAAGAAAATGTGAAATTCAAGACTGTAGAACAGGACTTGGAACTGAATAATTGTGTTATCATTGAAGGATAAGCATTATCCTCATTATAATATTTGCCTCTGTCCTTTGTTGACAGAGGCTTTTTTTACAAAGTGATCTTTCATGATCTAAAAATGGTATATCCATGAAAAAGACTTTTATCCTAACTGCTGCTATCCTGATGGCATTTGTAAGTTGTAAAACTTCCAAAACAGCTTCAACAAGTTTCGATGCCGATCTTTCAGCTTATCGTTCTGAAATTGTAGCAGCTTCAGCCACAAAAGAAGAAGAGAAGCCTGAAGAAGAAGCTACGGAACCTGTAAACAGTTCTGATATTCCTGAAGGAGAAATGCACGAACAGATAGAGTCTATGATTGGTCAGATGGCTCAAAGAAATTACAGCAAAGTAGAAGGCTACCGTATTTTGATTTACTCTACAACAAGTCGTTCTATGGCAAATAAAGCCTACAACAAAGCGAAAGCCATTTATCATGAACCTGTTTATTTCAACTACGAACAACCGAACTACAAGATTTCTTTAGGTGATTATTACTCAAAAAGACTCGCTCATGAGAAATTGAGTATGCTAAAAGCTGATTATCCAAAAGCGATCATTGTAAGAGATTACATTAAAGTAAGTGAGTATTCGGTACTAAACCTTACTCCAGATACACTTCGCATTACTCCAGAAGAATATGAAAAATTACTTCTAGAAGATATCGAAGAAGAGAATTTACCAGAAGTGACTCCAGAATCGGAGTAATCTGCATGATTTCTGATAAAGAAAAAGCTCAAGTCTAATTGATATAGACTTGAGCTTTTTTATTTACTTTTTTACCACTCCTTGCAAAGTTTTAATCACATTCTTCCAATAATACCGATCGTAGAAAGTTTTTGGAGTTGGTAAATCTCCTTGCGTTTTTACCCTTATCAGATTCTGATAAAATTCCTCTACTTGGTTATCCTTACTAATCAACAGCTTTTCTCCACAGTCTGCTACTGCTATTCCTTCTGCTCCTGTAGCAAACGAAACCACAGTTTTTCCTAAACCAATAGCCTCGATAGCCTTGGTTTTTACTCCTCCACCAGAATAGATAGGATTCAATACCACATCTGCACCAAGAATATGTTTTTGTAAGTCATCCACAAAACCTAAATACTGATAATACGATGACGAAGAAGTCTTCAATTCACCTTCTACACCTCCTCCACAAACAATGATATGAAAAGGGAAATCGGCATTTCTCTCCATATAAGGAAGTAATTCATTTTGGACAAATGCCAATCCTTCAGCATTGGGCTGATAGCTGAATGCCGCATAATAAAGTAGCAAGAAAGTATCTTCGGATAATCCTAAAGACATTTTCAATTCCTTTTTAGCCAATTCATCTTTCATTGGACTACTTTCTTGGTCTATCATATGAGGCAGAAAAGTAACTTCAGAAGGTTTGAGCTGAAAAACTTGTTCTCCTTCTTCCATTTCACTTTCTGAAATAAACAAAGAATGATCAGCCAATTGGAACATTACTTTTTCCCAAAAATACATCAATGGACTCCACCATTTCCCTATCGTTTCCCAACGCTTATACTCCAAATTATGTGCATAAAGCAAGGTTCTAATCCCTAACAGTTTTCCTACAGCCCATACGAAAGGCATCATATAAGGCTGCTGCAAAAAGATAGTCGTTACATTTTCCTTTTTACAAATATCCCACAAACGGTAAGCAAAACGAGGATCGATGTACTTCCACTTTTCATCTTTAAAAAGTCCATAAAATGGATAGGTAAGCTCCTCTGTAAGTTCATTATTATCTGAACTCACAGCTACAATTTCCTCAACTTCGGAAAGCTTCTCACAAAGGTCAAAACAAACCTTGTGTCCTCCGTTTGTTGGTGGCATATACTTGTAAGAAGTAATGACTAGCGTTTTTCCCATCTCTCAAAATCAATTCTAAAGCTTACCTACCAAATCCTCAATAGACTTCGCCAAACTTGTCCAAGAAAAGTTTTCCTTAAACTTCTTATGATTTTCTCGGAAGTCCTGCTCTCGGTCTTCTGTAAAATATTGTTTGATCTTCTCTGCGATAAGGTTTACTTCGGGCTTTTCTACCATAAATCCTGTTTCTCCATCCAAGATATATTCACCTAAACCACCTACATCTGTCGCAATCATTGGTAATTCATAATGAAGTGCAATTGTAGATATCCCACTTTGCGTAGCAGACTTATACGGAAGTAGACATACATTGGCTGCCGAAAAGAAAATCGGCACTTCATGGTCATCTATATAACGTACATGTGTTTTGATATTTGCTTTCAGTGGCGAGTTATCGATCTGTGATTGATAAGCCGAAAAATCACCATAGCTTTCTCCTGCAATGACCAACTCATAAGAATCATCCAATTGGTTAAAAGCATCAATCATAAGATCTAGCCCTTTGTAATTTCGGATAAACCCAAAGAAAAGAATTGTTTTCTTATTCGGGTCTAAACCCAACTCTTGACAAGCCTTTTCTCTATCAATTGGTGCTGGAAAATGATCATACAGCGGATGCGGGTGGTAGTTGTAAATCGCATTGGGCTGAAAGTGTAGCATATCCTTTTCCACTTGCTTACTCATCACCACAAATCCGTCATTCTGCTTCATAAAATAAGAAGTAAATGGCGTATCTATAAAGCGTTTTTCGTGCGGAATCACATTGTCTAGTACCGTAATCACTTTTGTATTTGGTCCCATCAGCTTAGCCACTGTTCCTTGCGAAGGTCCGAAAAAAGACATCCAATATTTCATGAGTAAAATATCGGGTTGCCATTCTTTTATTTTCTTCGCGGTCGTCAAATAACTGATCGGATTAATCGTATCCAAGCATGGAATACTTTCAATCGGGTCAGCAACATCTGCCTCAGTGACATACTGCGTTTGCCCCGGAAACAAAAAATCCGGGTATTGTCTGGAAAAGGTAAAAGCTTTTAGCTCATGCCCTTGTTGCTCCAACACCCTATACATATTGGCATTAAACTGTGCGATTCCTCCTCTGAAAGGATAAAAAGTGGATAAACATGCTATTTTCATACTCACAATGCGTTCTTCTCTACTACAAAAAAGTTTTCAGTATTAATTCAAGTCTTCCAAAGCAGTCATAGCCTGTTCCACCGAAAGGTCGTGCATACAACGTCGCTCTCTCGAACAGCTATTCCCATAGAAGCAATCACAACCCGATTGTGGTTCTACAATCACACCTCTTCCGTACAACTCAAATTCATACTTATTGAAGATGTTATTGAAAAGAACCATTTTCTTTTTCAAGCCTGTAGCAATGTGCATCATCATAGATACCTGTGTCACGATGATATCACAATTAGCTGTCAGTGCAATGAATTCTTCTAGAGAAAAATGTCCAGGATAGAATACATCTGCTTGTTCACTATAAAAACGGTTCTTTTCATCTTCTTGCTTTCCTCCCAAAAGTACAGGGTAATACCCTTTTTCTTTTAGAAGTTTAGCGAATGCTATCCAATTTTCATCTGTCCAAAGTCTTGTTTGCCATCTTGCACCACAACCTGTATTCAGACCAACAATTTTCTTTCCTTCTGCTTGCTCTTTCAAGCTATTCCACTTCATAGAAAGCTCCTCATTGATATTCAATAAATAAGGCTCTTGTCTAAATTCTTGATGACAAATCTCGAAGATTTCATCGAGGTAATTACGCTCGTTGTCTTGAGAAAGCTGATCATCTAAACCTGTCATAAGTTTATGAGTAGCTTTCTCAGTCGCTACATCTATGTGATTATCTTTCCAGATAAAGCCATATTTCTCTTTCGCTTCTACTTTTGCCAATAAAGCACAAGCCTCATGTTCTTTATCGAGGTTTATAGCAATGTCAAAAGCCATATTTTGAAGTCTGAAATAAGCCGTAGCATCTGGAGTAAGTATTTCGTCAATCCAATCTTTAGGCAATACAGCTGGAGAAAGTGTTAGCCAAGTAATATGAGCATTCGGATAAAGTTCTCGATACCTAATGAGCAAAGGTGTAGTACGGATCACATCTCCTATTGCACCAAGCTTGATAATCAAGATTCTTTTAGATATCGGCTGATAATCCTCACAATTCAGACAAACACGATTATGCGTTTTATTTGGCTTACAAGGGTACGCTCCCTTAAAATGTATACAATCAAATTTAATATCAGTCAACTCCATAAACTGTACTGTTTTCTGTACTATGTTAGCGATAGTACCCACCTTAAGACCTTAATTAGTAGGACATATGAATTTGGGTAATTTCTATTTTCATTCAAATTGATCGCTTATAGTGGGAATTATTGTTCATTGATTTAATCGTAGTCTTCATTTTTCCTTGATGAAAAACGAAGCAAAAAATCAAGTCCCATTCTATCATCCTCCCCACAAATCATCCCAAGCTTCGCACGATGGGACAAGCCCCCCTGTTATGCGACTAGTGGGCTTTTGCCACAAAAGCGGAGAAGCGGTAGCTAGTGCGCTAACCGTTTTTTATGTGGCTTGATTTCCTTTGCTTCGTTTTTCATCAAGCAAAGAAATGAAGGCTACAATTTGAAAAAGGAACATAATCCCGCTGTGTATGAATTTTTATGGATGAAAAACAATCCTGTTTACTTATGTCCACCTTAAGACCTTAATTGGAATAATAGATAAAAACGTAAAGATAATAAAAGACTATTCTGTAACAGTCGTTTTTCCATCTACTAAAATCACTCCATCTGCAACCATTGTCAATTTCAATTCTGGTTCTGTGATTTTTGCAATCTCTTCCGCTGACTGACCAGCATCTTCGGCATAATGTTTTAGCTCGTCTACAGGAATAAGCTCTTTCTTCAATTCTCCTTCCATGATTACCTTTCCTGACTCTAGTCCTTTTGGTACAAAGAAACCATAGTCTTTAAACTTTACCATCAGATCACTTCCATCTTCCAAAGTCACTTTCATCCAACAACCTTTGACCGCACAAGACTCATAAACATCACCTTGAATTTTCACATTTGCTACATCATTTGCCGCAATTGTAGATTTTAATTCTGTGTCTGAAAGAATATTATCTGCTGTAATTTCTGCTCCAAAGAATTCTTTTTTTTCTTCTTTCTGACAAGCAAATAATGTAAAAAGGGCAAAAAGGATAATGGTTAGCTTTTTCATGATTTATAAATATTCTATTGTGTAAAAAAACAGTTTTAATACGCTTACTTTTCGGATACAAAATACTGAATTCTCGGAATATTAGTTTGTAATTGAAATGAAATTAGCTTTCAGTAAAATAAATCCTATATTTCCTCAACTTCAACGGATGAACCTACCGAACTTCTTCAATTAACAACACTTGATTTACGGACTTAAATGCGACTTTTCCATCCTCAACCTTCGCTATTTCTCCTGAATAAGCATTTCGCAATTGCGTACCTTCTTCATAAATATCACGCAACTCTACGACACTAAGCTCATCTTCAGTCAATTTAATAATGACTCTATCACGATGTCCATTCTTATCGTATTCTCTTAGAAAAGTATTTTCACCAATAGAGGTCTGAATACCTGCTCCAACTGAATGATGATTATTTCTGAATTGCCCTAGTTTTCTCCAATGTTTCAACATTTCGGGGTTTGTACCCCAAACAAAATCTGATCGGAATCCATGAGTTGGATCAGAAGCATTACTTTCTACAGCCTTTCGACCTACTTCATCACCATAAAATATCTGTACTGCCCCAGGAGATAACAGAAGAGAAGTCCCACAATTCATCATATCAGAATTTTGAGTATCTCTCTTATAGGTATTGTTCAAAAAACTAAGTGTATTCCAATCTTCTCTAGTATTGAGATTATCGGAATAGTTCTGCCATGTTGTTCCTATTGATAATAAGTTGCCATCTTTTGGGAAAGTAAAATTCACAATTGAAGCGAAACCAGCTTTAGCATATTCTTCATTAAAGTCTATTCCGGCATCCCAAATATCACCCGTCATCCAGAAATTATCGCTCCAGTTTGCTCCTGCTATATTTGGATTCTTTTCTCTCCAATTACTCAAAGCTTCATTGCATGCTTTGTTTAATTCTACCCAACGGAACGTATCTACATTTTCTAACACATCACATCTAAAGCCATCAATTCCGAACTCCTCTACCCAAGCGGCAAGCCAATGAATAACATATTCTGATTGAGCAATATCTAAATCCGTTCGATACTTCTGAGCCGAAGGATTAACCCACTTCTTAAATTCGTCGCCTTCACTTGCCCATTTATTCTTCATGAGTTGAGGAAGACCTACTGCCTTTCTTGAATCTGTCCTAAAATCAGGCAAACCAAAGATACTTTCCGTCAATACATCTTTATCAACTTCTTCACTACTTCTTATCCAAGAATCTCCCCACCAATTCATCCAATTCTGAGAATCTTCAAAGTCAAAATGATTGAGGTATGAATAAATCTGATAATGCTCTAAGCTATCTTTTCCTTCAAGATTTAATCCATCGTAGTGCATTACGGCTTCATCTTCCGTCAGATCAACTCCTCCAAATTTATATTGAACAGCATCTAAGAGCGTTAAATACCCTGGATGATTAATCCCTGCATCCATAACCACTCTCATTCCTTGAGTGTGTGCTAAATCAACAAATGCTCTGAATTCTTCAATTGTACCAAAGTTTTTATCCATGGCTGTAAAATCCATCGGATAATAACCATGATAAGCATAATGAGGAAAGTCGTTTTTGTCTCCTCCACCTACCCAACCGTGGATTTGCTCATAAACACCTGTGATCCAAATGACATTTACACCTAACTTTTGGAAATAACCTTCTTCTAACTTTTGAGTGATTCCGACAATGTCTCCCCCGTGGAATGTAGCAACATTCTTAGTTTCATTTCCATAATCATTTTTCCGATTATAGTTCTCATCGTTTGAAGAAGTTCCGTTAAAAAATCTGTCAATGTAAACAAAATACACTGTTGCATTATCCCAAGTAAAAGATTCACCTACAGCACTACTCTCCACCCTACTTTTACATGAATAAAGACTCGATAACAAGAATAAGGTGAAGAGCACCTTACCTAATAGATTCTTTTTCATATTTACTTATTTTGATAGTCTAGGCAATTTGAGTTGCCTTGTTTTGTCAGAATAAATATACATCAAGCGAGTGGAAATATAATTATCGAAATAACTCTTGTGGCGAGATTGTTATAAATAAAAAGGCTTAGCTAGTATCTTGTACTAACTAAGCCTTTTTTGAAATAAGGTTAGCAATGACCTACTCTCCCACCTATTACGGCAGTACCATCGGCGCGGTAGGGCTTAACTGCTCTGTGCGGAATGGGAAGAGGTGAACACCTACGCTATCATCACTATTATATTTTAGATGTCTTTACTTCTAAAACAGCCTCCCTTTACCGCTCTGTTTCGAAGTTTTAGGGGATAAAAAAACTCAACTAATATCTTGTATCAATTGAGTTTCTTAAAATTAATAAGGTTGGCAATGACCTACTCTCCCACCTGTTACGGCAGTACCATCGGCGCGGTAGGGCTTAACTGCTCTGTGCGGAATGGGAAGAGGTG
>NZ_QGDO01000012.1 GCF_003149185.1 Sediminitomix flava
GTTAAGCCCTACCGCGCCGATGGTACTGCCGTAACAGGTGGGAGAGTAGGTCATTGCCAACCTTATTAAGGTAGCAAATGCTTTAGCAATAGCTACAAACAAAAGCTCAGTTAACACATGATGTTAGCTGAGCTTTTTTGTTTTATCTATGGTAATTTTTTCTATTACTCTCAGTTAATCAGTTACTTGTTTTAGGCTATTCTTAAATATTGAGGAATATTTGAAGCATAAAGAAAAGCATCTTTTTATTTTGGACGAATATTAACCCCAAGATATGAATTCATGAGAGCCTTATTTATTTTCATCACAATCAGTATTTTATCTTTATCCACTTCTTTTGCTCAGAGTCAAGTTTCAGATTTTGATTTCGGCTTTAAAGGAGGTCTCAACTTATCAAGAGAATCGAACTCTGTAGGAAATTCAAAGTTAGGAGTGAACCTCGGAGCTTATGCTGCTTACCCTTTAACTAACAATTTATTTGTACAAGCAGAAATGATGTATGCAAGCCAAGGTGAGCGTTATAAGACTGAGGGTATCGTTTTCAAAGACAAACTTAATTATCTACATTTTCCAGTAATGGCTAAGTATTATGTAGCTGATGGATTGAATTTGCAGTTTGGTCCACAGTTAGGTTTTATGTTAGTCGGAAAACAAAAAGTTGGAGATACTGTTACTAAAGCTAACGATAAATTTAATACAGTAGATTTTGCTTTTAACTTTGGAGCAGGTTATGAACTTGACAATGGTTTAGGATTTGAAGTGAGGTATTCGTTAGGGGTGACTGGAATTAAATCTTCAGATATAGATCCTAATCAAAAAAATAGAGTAACACAGTTTATGCTTACTTATAAATTGTCAGAGTTATTTTAATTATTCTAGTATTAGAATATGAATATTTCCTACTGTAATGAGCTGTTATGGTAGGAAATTTCTTTTTTATATCTTCGTGACACATTTTCGATAAGATAAGAATAGCATTTTAATAAGCATTACTTATACTAAGTACAACGACCAACAGTAAAAAGACTACTTATTTCACGACCATGTAAAAATATAAAGTGTCTATTTTACAAATTTAATATAACAATGCTTAAAAAGTTCAATGCTATTCCTTATATTATAAAAACATACATAGATAAATAAGTCAGTTAGTATACAGATTATCAGAGAACAACTCGTCATGCAACAACCAACTCGTTTATTTGATTTTCTTCATTACCAGAAAGAAAATTGTCCACAAGAAAAAGCCTTTGGGCACAAGTATAAAGGTGAATGGGTTCATTTTTCAACAGATGAAGCTATTGAAATTGCCAACAAAGTCAGTCGAGGGCTGATCAAGATGGGGGTAAAAGCAGGAGATAAAGTAGGGCTTGTAATTTACCAAAATAGACCTGAATGGGTTTTTATGGATATGGGAATATCACAAATTGGAGCGATCAATGTTCCGATGTACCCAACCATTAGCTCATCTGACTATAATTATATTTTGAATGATGCCGAAGTATCGTATTGTTTTGTCGGTAGAGATGATTTATATGACAAAGTAGCTGCGGTAAAAGACCAAGTGCCATCATTGAAAGAAATCTATACGTTTGATGAGCAAGAAGGACGTAAATTCTGGAAAGAGATTTTTTCAGATGAAGGTCAAGAAGAGGTAGAGCAAAGAATGGCTGCAGTTAAGGAAGAAGACTTAGCTACTTTGATCTATACTTCGGGAACTACAGGTCTTCCTAAAGGGGTAATGCTTTCGCATAAAAACATCGCATCAAATGCTTTGTCGGTAAAAGAAATTCCACCTTTAGCAGAAGGAAAAAGAATTTTGAGTTTCTTACCTCTTTGCCACATTTTTGAGCGTACTTGTACTTATTTCAGTATCGTTTTAGGTCTGAATATTACTTATACAAGTACAGATAACCTTGGTGGAGAAGATGGTGATATTCGTGCAGTACGTCCGCACTTCTTTACAACTGTACCACGTCTTTTGGAAAAAGTCTATGAAAAGATTTATAACAAAGGATTAGAGTTAGGTGGAATTAAAAGAGGTTTATTCTTCTGGGCATTGCGTTTGACAGAAGATTATGAGATTGGAAAAGAATATACAGGTCTTGCCAAGATCAAAAGAAATATAGCCGACAAGTTAATCTTCAGTAAATGGAGAGAGGCATTGGGTGGTGAAGTTCTTGGAATTTTGTCTGGAGCAGCTCCTCTGCCAGCTAAAATTGCTCAAGTATTTAATGCTGCAGGAATTATGGTGAGAGAGGGATATGGATTGACAGAAACTTCTCCAGGACTTACTATAGGTCTATTTAATGAACAAGGAGCTAGACTTGGATCAATTGGACCTGCTATTAGAGGTGTTGAAGTCGCTATTGATGAAGATCCTCAGAATTATGGAGCTGGTGAAGGTGAAGTTATTGCTACAGGTCCAAACATTATGATGGGCTATTACAATAGAGAAGATGCGACCAATGAAGTTATTTTTGAAAAAGATGGCAAACGTTGGTTCCGTACAGGAGATATCGGGAAGTTAGTAGATGGACCTAATGGTCAGAAGTTCTTGAAAATTACAGACCGTAAGAAAGAGCTTTTGAAAACTTCTGGAGGTAAATATGTAGCTCCTGCACCTATTGAGAGTAAGTTTAAAGAAGACTTCAATGTAGAGCAAATGATGGTTGTTGGTGAAGGTAAAAAATTCGTTTCAGCCTTGATTGTTCCGAATGAAGAAGCACTACATGCTTGGTGTAATCATAAGCATGTTCCATTCAACTCATTGGAAGAAGCAATAAAACATCCGAAGGTAATCGATAAATACCAAAGAATTGTAGATGGCTTGAACCCTCAATTCAGTAAGATTGAACAAGTGAAAAAATTTGTATTGATCTCTGAACAATGGGAAGCTGAAAAAGCAGATGGTTCTGAAGCAGAACTTACACCTACAATGAAAATGAAGCGTCGTGTAATTCGTAAGAAGTACAAAGATGTCATTGATGGTATTTATGGTGTAACAGAAGAGCAAGAGCAACAAGCTTAGTATTTTCTTCGTGAAATCATAAAATGGAAAAAGCACGACTCTTTAGTAAAGACCTAAAGAGCGTGCTTTTCTTTCTTTATAAACTAGTTTGTTTATCTGCCTTCTTCGTAGGAACTACTATCACCTCCTGTATCGTTGTCGGCACTATCTTCTCCATCGCTAGAGTCATCCTCACTATCATCGTCTTCATCACCATCGGCAGTATCATCACCGTCAGTGTCTCCGTTATCATCGGAATCGTCATCTCCATTTTCACCTACATCCATAATTTGTCCTCTTAATAAACCATCGGGAAGTAGAGAGCTAAATACAGCTATGTAAGAAGATGCTTCTGTAATGATGATTGAAGTTTCGGGTTCAAGTTCTAATGCACCACTCACACTAAGTCCTGTACTGTCGGAAGTAAATGTACTATCGGGTGAAAGGTCTAAAACAAGATCACCTGTTTCTCCTGTAATTCCTTCATAAATACCCGCCGAACTAAGTGTGTCATCCGTTTGAAGATCAAGTACGCTGAGATCATAGTATAGTGTATGATCGTCTGTGAGTCTGAGAATAGCTGTACCTGTTTCACTTCGTCCACTTACCGAAGGAATCACCTCTTCTGTAGTCAGTGCAATATCTTCTGCGTAGGTGATTTCAACATCTAGTTGTCCTCTTAATAAACCCGATTCAGCTTCTGAAGAATGTACATTGATATAATATGAACCATCCATGAGTGAGTCGGCTTGCTCTTTAGTGAGTTCTAACGTATTCTCAAAGAAACCATTTTCATCGAAGGTCATAGAATCTCCATCTACCAATGTGATAAATATTCCACCATTTTCAATCGGATTACCAAAATGAATATGTGCATTGGTCAATATATCTGATGAAGAGAGATCATTGACTTGAATTTCGTATTTCAGTGTATTTCCATACTGAAGGTAAAGTGTTGCAGTACCACTTTCCATACGATCAGCTACTGCAGGAACTTGGAAAGAAGGTGAAATTTCTACATCCCAAGACATGATAATTTGAGGAATGATCTCAGAGTTTTCATTGATTTGTCCACGTACGAGACCATCAGGTAATTGAGAACTGCTTACTTGGATATAACTAGACCCATGCTTGATGGTTTCTAAGATCTCAGTATCATCTACTTGGACTTTACTGCAAAGAACTCCTTCTTCATTGAATGTACTATCCATTGTCAGATCAACTAGTAAATCACCAGTTTCATCAGACATACCTGCATAAATTCCTGCAATGGTGAGCGTATCTCCAGATGCCAAATTATCTACAGTAAGTTTTGTATAAATCGCATTACTTTTAGCAATTCTGAAAACAGCATCTCCTGTTTCTGTTCTGCTCCCGACACTATCAATTACTTGTTCGTAACTCATCGGAATATCGGCAGCAAGTACGATTTCTTCGTCAATTTGCCCTCTGACAAGTCCCGATTCAGCCTCCATACTGTGTACATTAATGTATAAGGCATCATTCATGAGTGACTTGGCTTCCTCTTTAGTGAGTTGAATGGTATCTTCAAAAATACCTTCTTCATCAAACATTGAAATACTATCATTTGCAACGAGCGTGATAACGACCTCTCCATTTTGGACAGGACTACCACTATGAATATGTGCAACCGTAAGTTGATCTGAACCACTGAGGTCGTCTACGGATAGCTTGTAAGCTAAGGTATAATCATTGAAGAGTGTGAGTTCGGCAGAGCCTGTTTCTTCTCTATCTGTAAGGGCAGGAACTTGCATTTGGGCAGAAAGAAGAACATCAAGCTCAAAGATGGCTTCTTGTGGAATAGAAGAAATATTACCATCAATTTGTCCTCTCATTAGTCCATCAGGATAAGTTGATGAAGTAACGTTGATATATGCAGCCACATTTTTAATGCTATTGGCAACATCTTCTTCCAAGTCAATTACACTGATAAGAGACTGACTACTATCAAATGCCGATTCGGCAGTGAGGTCGACTAAAGTATCTCCAACTTCGCCTTCTGCACCTTCATTTATTGTAGCTGTCATTAAAGTATCGGGGCTTGAAAGGTCTGATACTTCAATCTTTGTATAGAGTTTATTTTCTACTGTCAAACGAAGGTAAGCTTCTCCTGTTTCAGTAAGATCTTCAATGGCTGGAACCTGATTGGCTGGTAAAAGTTCTACATCTGCGGCTGAAGCAATTTTTTCATCTACTTGTCCACGTAGTAATCCATCGGGCTCTTCTTCAGATGAAATAGAGATGTAGTAAGCTTCGTTTTGGAGATTATTCGCTTCTGCTTCGGTAAGCTGAAGAGTGTCAATGATATTCGCATCTTTATCGAAAAGTAAACTATCACCGTCTACTAAGGCAATAAACTCTTCTCCATTTTCAACAGGGTTTCCTGCATTGATTTGTGCAGAAGTCAGACTATCGGTATCAGCTAGTCCTGTCACGGAAATTTCGTAAGCTAGTCGGAAGTCTGTGAGTAATGTCAGTTTAGCTGATGCAGTTTCATCCCGATCTGAAATACCTGGGATGAGCATTTGAGGACTGAGAGAAATTGTCCATTCTTGAAGTACATCAGAAGCTTCGGATTGGTTGGCAACAACAGCATCGTCTTCGTCTTTTTCACAGGACACACCTATCCCACAACACACAATGAGAAGTGTGATCCTAAAGATCCATTTTTTCATAGTTGTTTTTTAAGGTTACTAGTAGTGAATGATATCGCTGTAGCAAAGTTTGTTTTTCTTAAGCCAGAGTGAGCCACAGCAAAAATGAAAGAAGTAGCAGCTGTTACTTACAATTCTCTCTACAATTATTTATGTCAAATAGTTGCTGAAATAGTACAATTTTCGAATTTATTCATCAAGAATATTTCAAAATAGCCTTAGAATCAGAATATTTTATGGATAAAGTGTGATGTAAGTTTAGTCTAAAAAAGAATATTCAAATTGGGTTTATCTGCAGTTTTTCAATTCCATATGTTGTACCGATTTAGGGATTGGGCTTTCTACACCTTCATCGGTAATCGCGTGTTGATAACTTTCTGAAATTGGAAGAACACCAGCCCAAATTGGAAGTTCATAGTCTTCTTTTTCATCTGAAGGCATTCCAGCTCGACTTTTTGAGACAAAATATTCTGCCTCAAAAGCTAAAATAAATGTTGCTTTCAGTTCATTTTCGGATGGTTCTCTGACTTCTTCCCATCTCCCTTTAAGCATTTGATCTGAAATAGCTTTTAATGCGATGACTTTTTCTTCGGGATCGGAGATAACCTCAACTTTTCCTGTAACCACAACAGATCTGTAATTGAGCGAGTGATGGTAAGCTGAACGTGCTAAAACCAATCCATCCAAAATTGAGACCGTCATAGAGGCAATGCCTTTTTCCAAAATTCCATTTATCATACCATTTTTGATGGCTCCATGGATATAGATTTTCTTTCCGATTCTTCCGTAAGCTGTAGGAAGAACGACAGGGATTCCTTCTCTTTCGCTAGAAAGGTAGCCGACAAAATGAGCATCAAGAATTTCACTTACTTTTTCCCATGAATGATCTGAGAGATGTCCGCCTCTTTTTACTCGATGAATTTGTTCGAGATTTTTCATTTTGCTATCAGTTTTAAGAGTTTGTGTGATTTGTATTTCTTTTTACAAAGGTGTTAATTGATTGGATTATTAAACTATACCAAAAATCAATTAGTAAGTATACCAGATGTTACCCTTCAGTAATTTGATTCAGATTGATAGAGAAAGTTCAGAGGTTGTCTACAGACAGATTTACAGACAATTTATTCAATTGATAAAAGACGGCGTTTTGCAGGCAGGTACAAAACTTCCTTCTACAAGAGAATTAGCAAAATCTTTGAAGGTAAACAGGATGACTTTAATGTTGGCATTGGATGAGTTGGAAAGTCAAGATTGGGTAGAATCGAAGGCTAGAAAAGGGATTTTTATTTCTTCAAGTCTTCCAATGAATAGAGCCGTAGCACTAGGGGAAAGTGAAAGAGAAAAAAGTAAAACGACAGGATTTCAGATTCCAGAGCAGATATATTTTCGTCAGCATCAGCCGCAACCTTATTTGAGAAAATTGGATGAAGGTTTACCCGATGTCAGATTAGCCCCTTTGAAAGAGTTAGGTCAAAACTATAAACAGATTTTGGGAAGTGCTTCTCATCAGAAATTATTGAGTTATGGTTCAGCACTTGGCGATGATTTACTGAGAGAAGAATTAGTGAAATTTCTGAATGATAGCAGAGGCTTACATACTTCTTATGAACAGTTGGCAATTGTAAGGGGAAGTCAAATGGCACTTCGGATGTTAAGTGAAATGTTGATTAGAACAGGAGATAAAATAGCTGTGGGGGAAAGTAATTACATAGGCGCAGATGCTACTTTTCTTCGAGCTGGGGCAGACTTGGTGCGTATTCCTGTAGATCAAGATGGTGTGGTAGTAGAGAAGTTAGCCGATATTTGTCAAAAGGAAAAAATAAGAGGAATTTACCTAACACCTCATCATCATCATCCGACAACAGTGACCTTAAGTGCGGAAAGAAGAATACAGTTGTTGTCAATAGCAGAACAATATGGCCTATTCATTTTGGAAGACGACTATGATTATGATTTCCATTACAGCAGAAGCCCGTATTTACCATTGGCAAGTATAGATCAACAAGGACATGTTATTTACATAGGGAGTTTTACAAAAATGTTGGCACCCAATTTTAGAGTTGGTTTTATATCAGCACCTTCTGATTTGGTAAAATTGATAGAACAAGAACGAATATTGTCAGACCGACAAGGGGATTTTGTTTTGGAAAGAAGTATCGCTCATTTACTCAGAGATGGAGTCATTCATCAGCATTTGCGTAAAGTATTGAAAGTTTATCAAAATAGAAGAGATACCATGTCTGAACTTTTGAATGATAAACTTTCTTCTGTGGTAGAATTTGAAATACCCAAAGGGGGAATGGCTATTTGGGGCGAATTTGATCAGGAAATAGACTTAGCCAAAGTGTCTGATATTCTGCTTAAAAAACATGCACTACTAATTCCTGATTTTAAGCAATACAATACTTTTAATCTGTTGAACTCACAGGGTATTCGTTTTGGTTTTGCCTCTCAAAAAGAGGAAGAAATGAATGAAATCATAGGGATTATGAGTAATCACTTTGAGGTATAGTCAAATGGTTTTTAGTACCCATTTTGGGGTATTGTTTAACAGATATGATGCATTTCATTTATAGTGTTTGTATTCATTAATAAAAAGAGGTTAACTTGCGCTAATACTTAAATTATGATAGGGACTTATTAAATATAAGGTCTCATAATCAATTTTTTTCAACTACAAATTGAATTACTCAACGTTAAACTATTATTTATAATCGTAAGGAGACAAATGAATTTAAAACCAAAAAACTTACTATTACTTCTAATGTGTATACTTCCTTTTTTTGCGACAGCACAAGAAGATACAGGGATAGAAGTTTCACAAGTTGAAGAGAAAATTCAAGAAGGGGCCTTTTCAAAATTTGCCATAGGATTTAGTGGAGGAACTACAGGTGCAGGTTTTGACATCTCTACAAATTTGACCAAGCACCTTCAGCTATCAGTGGAAGGAAATTTATTTCAACTAATGAATATTCAACATGAAGCGGATATTGAGGGAGAGCCTTTTACGATAGATGCTTCTGTTGACCTTCAAGCCTTTGATGCTAAAATTGCCTTTTTACCATTTGCCGGAAGTTCTTTCAAGTTAGTAGGTGGTTTTGGGTATTTTAAAAATGATGTAACTATTGTAGGAATCTACGAAGAAGACGTTGCGTTAGGAGAAATCAATGTAGACCCAGGTCAGTTGACAGTTAGGTCAACTTGGAAGGTAACAGCACCATATATGGGAATCGGTTTTGGTCGTCCAGTACCCAAAAGAAGAATCGGTTTTGGTTTGGATATGGGGGCTTATTATGTAGGTAGTCCAGATGCAAGATTGACAGGTACAAACTTGGTCGAAGCAATGAATAGTCAAGAAGAGCAGCTCAGAGAAAACCTTTCGGGGTATGAGTGGTTTCCTGTCATCAAATTCAGATTAGCTGTAAGACTTAACTAAAAACTGAAACAAAATGAAAAAGATATTATATACATTTACTCATATGTTATTGGGGTTGTTTACCTTAATAGCATGTACGAATCCAGTCGAGGATATTAATTTGGCATTAAGTTCTAACCTTTTTAGTCAAACAATTGTCATTCAAGCAGTAGATGCTTCTGGTCAAGAAAACTTGCTAGGTTCTAATACGCTAGAGGTTGAAGTACTTGATCCAAATGATTATATCTACAATCAGTTAGGAGAGAAGGATTTCTCAATGGAGGCAGGCTTCTTGACGCTTTTTGTAGACCCTAATGTTGACATGGAAGAAATTAACTTCAAAGTAAAGATTAGTGGGGAGAACTATTTGACAACTATTGTTCCTGTTCAGGTTACTTCAGGACAAACAATGAAGAGCGTCAAAGTGAACATTGTGAATATTGACCCCGCTAAGACGGCTGAGGGAGTCAGCGTAGAAATAGGAGATTATTCTTTGAGTAATAGTATTACAACTGAGGAGATTTCTGTAAAGGCAGAAAGCGACGATACTTCAAGTGATGCTGCTACAACAGTAAGCATACCTTCAGGAACAACTTTCAGAGACAAAGATGGACAATCTATTCAAGGTGGTACAGTTCAAGCACAAGTGGTAAACTTTGATACTACTGACCCTGAAGCTTTAGCAATGTTCCCTGGAAACCTTAAGGCTGTAGATATAAAAAATGAAGATGGAAGTGAAGAAGAAGCTGTTCTATATTCAGCAGGCTTTACTTCTATTGATATGTTTGTAGGCGGAACTGAAGTAAAAGAGTTTACTAAAGATATTGATGTTACAATTTCTATTGATGAAAGTGTAGTGAGCCCAAATACAGGAATGCCTTTTAAAGTGGGCGATGAAATTCCTGTATGGACATCAGAAGAAGGTGAAGGATGGGAACGCCATGCAACAGGAACAGTTGAAAGTGTGGATGGTAAGCTTGCTGTAGTATTTAAAACAAATCACTTATCATGGTATACTTTGGCTTATGCAAAGAGTTCTTGTAAGTATGGTTATGTAAAAATGGTCAATACAGGTGATGATGCACATAAAAAAGTATGGATTTCAATACAAGATACACTAACAGGCGAGTATATAGTTGATGATATTGCAGCGATAGGTGCTAAAGGTTTGAGCTCTTTCGGATATGGAAGCACAACATGGAAAATAACTGTGTATAGTGGTCAAAATAAAAATACGGATGTATTATTCGAAAGCTTTGTTCCTGTAGCTTGCACTCCTGTTACTATAGATCTTACAGAACAGATGAAAGAAGCTCATGAACCAGATGTGGTAATCGATGTAAAAGGTTACTGTGGTTCAACACTAATTGTTCCTTCTGGGCCATTGTTCATGCAAGATCCATCAAATGATAATGAGTGGAAATTGATGGGCTATGTAGAAAACGGAAAAATTGATCTGTATGGTGTTACTGTTGGCGAAACGTATACTTTTGGTGTAATTATCAATGGTAGTATTAATGAGATGAATATTACATTGGATTCAAAAGAAATCATTTATGATGACTATGTAATTGACGACGAAGTTTGCAATGAACTCCCAATTTAGCAGTCATATTTCTTAGTCAGAAAGAGAGGCACAAACAGGTTTTTACCCCCGTTTGTGCCTTTTATATTTTAAGTTACTTATTTTTTACTCAAAAATATTTTCATCATTTCGAACTGCTCGATTTTCATCGATTTGATCTCTTAGAAGACCATCAGCTTGTTCTACACTGTGAATATTGATGTAAGTATCATCTTCTTTGAGTTGGGTAGCAACTTCATCAGATAGTTCTTCAACTCCTGTCAGACTATTATTTTCATCAAAAGCATTGTCACCGCTTAAGAAATCGAAAATCACATCGCCTGTTGCTCCTGCTGCACCAGCATGAATGTGTGCCATCGTTAAGCTATCACTTTCAGCTAAGTCATTCACTGACATATCGAAATACAATTCATTATCTTCTGTCAGTCGAACAATTGCTGTACCAGTTTCATCACGTCCTTCAATAGGTGGAACTTGATTAGCTGGAGATAAATCTAGATCTGCAGCAAGATCAATTACTTCATCTACTTGTCCACGAAGCAATCCAGATTCTTGTTGAGTAGAATGAATATTTACATACAAGGCATCATCATTTCTGAGAGCATCAGCTTGTTCTTGAGTCAGCTGAACAATTTGGTTGATCGAATTAGAATCACCAAAAACAAGGTCTTCACCATCAGCTAAAGTGATAAATACATCCCCATTTTCTACCGGGTTTCCTGCATGAATATGTGCTACTGTAAGTTCATCACCTTCGGTAAGGTCATTTACTACAAGTGTATATACAAGTTGATTGTCACTTAAAAGGATAAGAGAAGCAGTACCAGACTCAGGTCTATCTGCTAAGCTAGGAACTTGTAAACGAGGAGAAAGTGCAACTTCCCATTCTCTTTCAATTTCAGGAATAAGAATTCTACTTTCATCGATTTGTCCTCTTAATAGACCATCAGATTCATTTTGAGAGCTTACTAATACATAGCTTTCTCCAAGTTCAATGGTTTCAATAGCATCTTGGTCATTGACTTCAACACTTCCTTCTAAAGTTCCGTTTTCGAAGTTACCAACCAAATCAACGAGTACAGTACCATTCGCACCCGCCATTCCTTCGTGAATATCAACTTTAGTGATCATATCAGATCTATCTAAATCTGGTACATTCACTAGGTAATAAAGGTTATTTTCGTTTGTGATACGAAGGGATGCAGTACCTGTTTCGGTTCTGCCAGTAACAGGAGGAACTACTTGATCTGTTGTGAGTTCAATGTCAGAAGCAAAGATAATTGTTTCATTCAATTGTCCTCTAAGAAGTCCGTTAGGGTTATTTTCAGATGCAATAAGAAGGTAAGCTTCTCCTAAAACAGCATCAGCTTGTACTTCTGTGAGTTGAATACTACCCATATAATCGTTTTGGGCATTGAATTGCATACTGTTATCATTGACAATGACCACGATAGAATCACCATTCATAGTTGGATCGCCAATATTAATTTGTGCAGTAGTAAGACGGTCGCCGTTATCTACAGCAGCATTAGCGAGTGTGTATTCTAATGTATTATCATCAAATAAGGTGAGGCGAGCTTGCCCGATAGCGGTACGGTTAGTAATTCCAGGAATTAAAAAGCGAGGAGATACGGCAATGTTCCATTCTTGGACAATACCTGGAGGTGTAGAACCTCCTCCATCTCCAACATCGGTTCTATCATCATCATCACAGGCAGAAGCAATGTACAAGAATGACAGTAAGACTGAAAGTCTTAGTATCCATCTTTTCATAGTAAGTTAATTAGGGTTGATTTCGATCTTTGTTTTAGCTTTAGTAGTCTGTCTTCTCAGATAGGTTTTAGCCTTAAGAAATTAGATTACTTCTACCACGATACATCCTTAAGAAAGAAATAGTTGCTGCCCTTTATTAAATTCTTACTATAATTTTAGCATCCATTTGAATTGTCCATTTAAGGTCTAAAGAGTCTTATCCAGCTTTTTGTTGAAAGTACTGACTCGGGGTAGCTCCAACTAGTTTTTTGAATGCTCGATTGAAAGCCGTCTTAGAGTTAAATCCAACATTATAAGCATGTGCTAAGAAGGTAAACTCTTGTTTTGTGTCTTTTGAAACTTCTTCAATGAATGCATCAATTCGGTATTGATTAATAAAGTCATGAAAGTTTTTCTGAAAGCCATCATTGATCACTCTTGAGAGGTCATTTGTACTACAGTTCATGTCTTTGGCAAGGTCAGTGAGATTCAAACGAGGGTTTTTGTACAAGGTTTTATCCGTCATCTGAATTTCTAATAATTTCTTGAGTTGTAAGTCGATTTCAGAAAGAATAGCATCTCCTTTTTTACTTTCTACAGAACTTGATAGAGACTTATTGGAAAGGTTCAGATGAACTTCTGGAATGTATAAAATCTCAGCTTGATTCATTGCATAATACCCCATGACAAAAGACACAAATGCAATAGTAAGCCATAGCGTATCTATTAAAAATTCTTTGATGTGTAGTGCTTCGTAGGATAACAAGTAGGCGATCCCAACTGAAAAATATAAAACTGTCCAAATAATTAAGCAAACAACATAAACATTCATGATACCTGAGAGGTAGTTTAGTTTATGTTCCTCAGAAAGATAATCGTAGCTCTTTTCAGATTGTTTGGCGAGTATTTTTTTGCTTGCATACCAATAGTAGAAATTAAAAATAAGCCCTATACCTCCCGAAAAAGTGAAAAGTATGTCTAAATCTTTATTCATCACATAAAGAATAAGGTCTGAATTACTCATAGACCAAAGTGGTATGTAGCAGATCAGTTGAATACAGAATGGAATGAAATGTAAGCCTGTCTTTTGCCACGTTTTTTCTTTAAAACTAAGTTTGTAAATGTAAGTGTAGAAAAGAGGACCGTATAGGAAAAGAATAAATTCGGGTACTAAATATAGCTTTGGAAAAACTTGAAAGATATCTCTGTAAAACATTGCAACTCGAGCAATGAGTACTAAAGAAATACTTAGGATTAGGAGTGCAAGGTATTTATTGGCAGATCGGTTATTATTCTGAATACCAAAAATAGAGATGATAAGCATTAAGCCTTGGAAGGAACTAAGCAATAACAACAGCATATATGGAGTCATAGTTTTTCCTGAGAGGTCTTCCCATGAACTGATCTTAATTTCATGTCTCCAATCATCTTTGGTCACATCAAACTTTCGATTACTGATTGCGCGTCCATTTTCTCTACCTTCTACCGAATCCCATGAACCTCTAGTAATTTTGAAATCAAATTTCTCAACACCAAAAGGCAGTTTGAGATAGTAATGTCCGTCATCGTCTCTATTGAATTTATATTCGGGGTTGTGTGTACTCCAATTGTTAAAATCGGCAGCTAAAAAAAGTGAAGCATCGAAGGGGGTTTCTTCAGGAATATCGGTAATGACAATAAGGACGTGTTTTCCAATTTCTCGGACTTGGTCTTGCCAAGATTGAATTTCAATATCTATGGGGCTTGTATAATAGGGTTCGTAAAATCTGTTTGGACGAATATCTCCGATGGTATTTCCTTCAACATTTTTCCAATCACCTCTAGTAAACTTGTATTGGAAAGGCTGATCAGTTTTGGGGATTTCTATATAATATTGACCGTTTTCATCCTTCTGAAGTTGGTATTTTTCGTCTTGTGTCAGCCAATTATTTAGAGAGCTAACAAGGTAAATTTGACTGCTGTCAGGTGTGGACTCGGGGATACTTGTGAGCTGAAAACGAATGGTTTCATATTGGGCATAGGCTAGATTATGAGATAAAATCTCACAAAAAAGAATGCAAAAAATGCCTATCCATTTGAATTGGTTTTTTAGAGCTAAGTTTTTCATTTTCAAGTATGATAGTCGTAAAAAGGTATTCTGAGCTTGCGATATCGCGTGAGTGTAGTACCAGTATTGTAAAGTCTAGCCTTAATTTAAAACCAATTATGAATAAGTCCATATTTTTATTGTACTTTTTACACATTTAGTGTTTCGGGTAAGCACAAAAAAAGACCTTATGCATAAGCATAAGGTCTTTAGAATATTACAAACTATAAGTGGTATAAAAATATTTATTGTTTCAATAAACGAAGTACTTCACGTTTTGAGCCCATCGCTACTTCTACAAAATACCAACCGTCTAATAGACCTTGAACATCAACATTCAGCTTCTGTTCGCCAAGTCCAATTGGTTTGTATTTGATACTCTTTACAAGCTGTCCGTACATATTGTACACTTGAATATTAACAGGACTTCTTTCATCTAAAGTCATTTTCAAGGTAGCATTTGAACTTGCTTGCGTAGGGTAGATAGATGCAGAAATGATATTATTAGACTCTGAAATACTTGTCAGTCTAGATGCAGACTCTGGATTAGAGCTGTACCATTGTCCACCTTTGTACCAACCTTCGCCACTTCTTGAAAGATCACCTGTTTGTGAACCTCCGTTATTGTGGAAAAGTAAGTTAGCTGAAGTAGCTCCTTCAATGGTGTATACATACCAATCGTTTCCTTCGGCTGTCATTAATTCTCCTGGCCAATTAGATGATGCTCCGTTTGAAGTTCCCCAATAATGGATTCTCGTTGCACTTCCCCATGAGCTTTTGAAGTGAATTTTTAACCCTGTCGGATCTTCAGGTTTTGTATCGTACCACTGCCCATTTCTGTACCAGCCGTCTTTGTCTCTTGTCAAGTCTGGAGATTTGTTTCCAGCATTGTCGTGGAACAATAGATTCGTTGAAGTCACATTGCTAGGGAAAGTAAATGCATACCAACCGTCAGCTTCCAATGTCATAGAAACACCTGGCCAAGAAGTAGCTGTAATACTTCCTACAGGTTGAGCATTCCAGTAGTGAATCAGTGCATTGTTATAACCTTGCGTGTAGACCGTGAATCCACCAGTTACTTCATTTACAGTAAAGCTTTCGCTCACAATTGCAGATGTATTTCCTGCATCGTCTACAGCATACGCTTTTACTACAGTCACTCCAATCGTTGAAACGGTAAAGCTTGTAGTATTTTGAACTGAAGTTGAAGAAGTTGTTGGATCAGTACCATCCAATGTATAGTAAATAGTTGGACTAGTGTCTCTGTCATCAGAAGAAGAAATACTTACGCTTACTTCCCCATCGAATGTTCCACCATTCGGGCTGATGCTTACTGAAGGAGATGTTATATCTGGACCTAAATCTAGAGGAACCCAAGTACCATTATCATATCCTTTTCCTTCGTTTCCGCAAGTGGTAAGGTCTGCTGTTTGTCCACTTCCCGAATTCGTGAAAATTACGTTTGAACAAACACCGCCTGTTACTTCATATTTCATCCAGCCTGTTCCAATTTCTGAAGCATCTACCATGCTTACACCTGGCCAAGCCACAGGATTTGCTTCTGTGATCGTACCATTTTCATTTTGTACATCCCAATAATATACATGACTGTAACCTTTTGCATAGATTGTGAATGTTTGAAGTGCTTCGAAAGTATAAGTACCTGTTTCGATTTCTGATGCTCCTTCGCTGTTGTAAGCTATTGCTTTGATTGTAACAGTTTCACCAGCAGTACCACTTACAGGAATCACTCCAGTATATGGAAGACTTTGATCTGATGGCGTCGATCCATCTAGTGTATAATAGATTACACCTGACTGAGTAGCAGAGAGTGCAACATTTCCAGAACCACTAGGGTAATTGGCACTTGCAGGGGAAATCGTCACTGTTGGTACTTGAGGGCCAGGACAATCACCAGGACAAGAGTCTGTCCAGCTTCCATCTCGGAACCAACCCGATTGCGTTCTTGAGTAGTCATCAGATTGTGCGCCACCATTGTCATTGAAGACGATTCCTACAGAAAGAGCAGTTATTGAAGCATGATACCAGCCATTTCCTGCATCAGTCATCTGAACACCAGGCCAAACAGTGTCATCTGTTACACCTACAGGAGTCGCATCGAAGTAATGGATATAAGCACTACCCCAATCGCTTGGTTTGTAGAAGTAAATATCCATCGGATCAATCTGACCAACGCTGTATTTTTTAGAGGCATAAGTTGTTTCTCCATTCGCATTTTCTGCCACAACTCTTACTGTTGCAGAGCTTGTCAATTCGAAAGATGAAGAATAAACTGTCCAATTTTTATAATCAGCTTGACTTAAGTTGTCATCAGTCGTGTAGTAGATTGCAGGATCCGGATCGTTTTTATCTGTAGCAGAAATAGAAACTGTGATCGAATTCTCATCATACTGAGTATCTGGTGAAATGCTTACAACAGGACGAGCAACGAAAACGTAATTTTTATTGTAAAGTAAAACGATTCCTTCGCTGTCTGCAGTGAAAGATACACTACCATTTGTGACTACTTGTTCTGCATTTGTATAATGATCTACAATGGTATCTCCTTCAGAATAATAATTTGATACATCGAATGATACCGTTCCTTGTGCTCCGATAGCTACAATTACACGGTCAGCAAATCCTTTTTCTTGGTTTTCATAATCTCTGACAAAAGTATAAGGAGAATCACTGATTTTTTGGTGAGAACCAGCACCTACGGCAGGGTGATCTCTACGGAAGGTACCTAGCTTTTTCCAAACTTCATGTTGTGCTTGGTTGAAAGCTCCCCAGTTCATATCAGAACGTGTATTTTGCTCCTCATCAGCCCAATTTCCTTCTGGTCTTCCCGACTCATCTCCGTAGAAAATCTGAATACCGCCTGGCAATAGCAAGAAGCCAGGAGCAGCAGCTTGCAATGAACCTCTATTGAATAAAGGCGGAACATCATGCGAAGAAAGATAGCTTAGTGAGTTCCAAGTTGGATCGTCATTGATCGTAGCATATTCAGAGAATAGTGATTCCAAATCATTTGCTTGACGCGAAGAAACCCTTGCATCATTTTTCAAACCGAAGTTGATAACAGAGTTGAAATCTCCATCGGTATGATATTCAGATTTGTTTTTACCATGTCCCCAAACTTCAGCAGTCATCCAGAATTCTAGATCATCTAGTGCTTTTTCTGGGTTTTCAGCTTTCCAATCTTTCAAGGCTGAAATGGCATATTGTTTCAGTCTTGCCCAACGTTCCATCTCAACGTGTTTTGCTGTATCGATACGGAAACCATCAATACCAAATTTTCTTACCCAATCTGTCAGCCAGAAAATCATGTAGTTAGAAACTACTCTTGGAAGACCCGTTGTATTGAAGAAATTATCTAGTTCTGCTGTTTTCTGAGAAAGTGTTCCTTCTGCAGTCCATTTGTTGATAAGAATTGGAGGGATACCTACGGTTGAAACATCTTCAGTTTTCAAGTCTGGAAGGAAACCTACACAGTTTTCAATTCCTCCACCAGAAGAACAACCATCGTAACCTTCAATATCTGGGTGACGCATCCAATCTGTTCCCCAATAGTTGCTTAGCCAAGTTCCGCCACTAGTATAGTCTACAAAGTTCTCATGGTAAGAATGCCAAGATTCACTTCCCGAAGGACTCCATGATCTCCATGAAGGATCAACTGAACCGTAGTTATATTCTTCCATATCGTGCATAGTAGCGTAACCTGTGTGGTTCATGACTACATCCATCACGATACGAATGCCTCTAGAGTGAGCTTCGTCTACAAACTCCATAAGGTCAGCTTCAGTCCCCATGTTTTTATCAATTTCTGACCAGTCTAAGGCATAATATCCGTGGTATCCGTAGTGTCTGAATGAACCGTCAGAACTACCACCTACCCATCCGTGCATTTGCTCAATAGGCGCTGTAATCCAAATTGCATTGATACCGATAGACTCAAAATAACCTTCACGAAGTTTTGCAGTGATACCTTTCAAGTCTCCACCGTGGAATTCCCCCGCAGAAGAATCATCTGTGTAATCATTTCCATTTCCATCAGTTCCTCTTCCGTAGCTACGGTTGTTACTTGGGTCACCATCATTGAAACGGTCAGTCATCATGAAATAAACAGAAGCGTTATCCCAAGTAAATATGTCATTTGTAGGAGGAGTAATGATGATGTCATCGTCATTTTTGGTGTAGATATTAGTTACTACTGAAGACTGATTATCCGTATCACAAATGGTTATAGCTTTAATAGTAGTCGTTTCAGTAAGCGTGATCGCTCCTGTGTATGCTATACTACTTGCTGAAGGCGTACTTCCATCAGTTGTGTAATACACTTGACATCCTGAAGTATTCGATAGACTTACAGTGATCGAATTGTCAAACGCTTGACCAGCTAAAGAGAAGATCGGAGCATCTGCTGTAGGATTCGTTTCTTGTTTGGTATATGTCGCAGTGAAAGTATCTGAGTTATTTCCGTCTTTGAAAGCTTTCGCTTTTAGTGTCGTAGTTTCAGAGAACGTTAGCGTACTGCTATATACACTTGAAGATTCAGTAGGTTCAGAATTATCAGTTGTGTAATAAATTGTAGCACCGCTTGTGGCAGTCAGACTTACTGCTATTGAACTTTCAAAAGTGGTAGAAGCTTGAGACGCATTCAATTCTATCGTTTCTTCTACAGGACAATCAGAAGTACAGTTCGGTGTTACAGTTCCACCATCGTACCAAGCGGTTCCTGTGATTACGATATCGTCGTCTTGATTTCCATTATTATCGTGGAATACAAAGTTTGAAGCATTTGCTCCTGGCAATTCTAAATAATACCAAGTACTCGTTCCTGCTACAGCTTGAAGTTGTACACCTGGCCAAGTGGTATCATCCACAGAACTTGCTGGAGTCGCTTCCCAATGGTGCGCATATACCGCAGACCAATTTGCTGGCTTTTTCACATAGACAGTCATTACTGGAGCAGATTCTCCGATGTAATATGTCTTTTCAATCGTACCTTCTTTTCCTTGGCTATCTACAGAAAGCGCTTTTACGGTAGTGGTAGTACTTAATGTAAATGCTCCAGTGTATTGAGTAGAGGAAGTTGAAGGTTCTGTTCCATCTAAGGTGTAATAGATTGGAAGATTAGAATCGGTATCGTCACTAACTGAAAGCGAAACTGAGATTGGGTCAGCAGATTCTAAAACATTTGGAGCAATAGTAAGAACGGGAGCATTGTTTACGCCTGTTCCTTTGTCCCAAATAGCGTAGTTTACACCACTTGCTTGCAATACCCAACCACTGCCTGAAGGAGACCATCCTGTTCCTCCGATCTTTACAGCTAGTTTATTGTCGATGATTGCAGCATATCCGCTACCGTCAGACTGTTGGATTGATAAAGAGCTATTGTTGAAAATTCCGTTTGCTTTACGCAAAGCAATCATTTCAGCAATCTCGTCGTAGATTCCGTAATCGAAAAGGTGTGAGTAGAAAACCATTGGGTTTCCTGGGTGTGTAAGAATGTAGGCATATCCTTGAAGAATCTGAGTATTTGAAGTTGGATCATTCGGGAATTGAGTTCCGCCATGATCAGCTTGACGTACAGGTTCTGTATCGTGATTTTCTAGGAACGTTACCGAGTTTTGAGGCCAAACACCTGCTACACCTGGCATTTTACCGCCATTGTTCAATGCGCCATAATTTCCACCAACAGCAGAATGTAATGTAAATTTTAATGGGAAGTCAAATGCTGTAGAAGTTGCTTGAGCACCGTCCATCCAATCTACGATGGTTTGTGTATTGTCATTCCAGTTTTCACCAATAGAAATGAATGGAGAAGTTGCATTGTTGTATTCTGCAAAATAACCAGCAGCAAAACCATGTACGAAGTCATATCTCCAACCTGCGTACCCAACATCGCTGATTAACCAATTCATCCAGTCTTTAATCGCTTGACGAGTTGCTGCATCATTGTGGTTAAGGTCACGAGCAGCTTCGTAAGGAGTACCTGTGTCAAAATCTCCACAGCCTTGTCCTGGGAATTGTTGATTTACTTCATCGTCAGAAGTAATCGAGTTACAGTCTAAAGCAGGTTCACAGAAATCTGCCCAAGAAGTACAACCAACACGGTGATTGATCACGATATCAGCCAATACTTTAATATTTTCTTGGTTGAGGTTCGAGATCAGATTTCTTAGTTCTTGTTCTGTACCGTAGTTGGAATTGAGGTCGTACCATTTACGAGGTAAGTAGCCAGCTCTATCGCCAGCGTCAGATGATGGGGGTAACCAAACTGCATCAATGTCTGCAGCTTTGATTGCGTTGATTTTACTGTTCAGATTGTTCCACCAATCTTTAGAAACTGCATCTGCAGATTCCCAATGAAAGCCTTGAAGGTACACTTCTGTACCATCAGCTCCTTGTGCTTGGACTTTACCTGTTACACCAAAGCATAACAAAAGCAACATCCAGCCGAGGGCTAGCAAGTTGTTTTTCATTTTCATGTTGTTTAATGATAGTTGAATCAAATTTCTCCTAACATTACAGCTTTCTGAAAATGAATTCGTACCACTAAAATTATAAAGCGTTTACTTTACGTTTTTAATAGTGTCGTTTTATAAAAGGATACGTTTAATTTGTTGATATTTAGTGTTTTGAAGTGATCGGTTTTTAAGGAAGAAATTCAAGTATTAGACTAAATGTGAAAAGAAAGAAGTAGTGAATTTTAAAATAAGTCCATAAAAAAGACCAACTTTTCAGCTGGTCTTTTTCAATTATATAAATGCTTGGAATTAATCTTCTTCCGTAATTTCTGCTCCGTTTAATCGACTGACTTTTTCATCTCCGGTTGGGACTTGAATCTCTACATCTGAGTTTTCGATTTGATTATTTTCAATAAATTCTTCCGTAGACATATCACCTAAGAATTGTGGCAGATCAATACCCGCTTGTTTCGCTAATTCGTGCATTGGAGGAAGTGCTCCGATAAAGTTTTTGATAAAATTGGAAGTACTGCTACCACCTTCAGAACCACCCGATTCCCAAACGGTGATCTTATCAATTTTGAGATTAGCCATTGCTTCAGTTTGTTTCCCGACAAGCTCTTCTAGTTTTTCAAGAAGTAGGAGCGTGGCAGCTGCTTTGGTATCTCCGCCACAAGCCTTAATGATTTCTTGATAACCTTCTGCTTTTGCTTCCAGTACTTTGCGAAGACCTTCTGCTTCTGCTTGGAATTTCATCAATTGAGCATCTGCTTCCCCTTGTGCAATTCTGCGGATTTCTGCTGCTTTGGCATCTGCTTCGATCTCGATTTTTTGCTTCTCGATTTCTTTGAGAACAACTTCTTCTTTTTGCAAACGAGCTTTCTCTACTTCTTTTTCAGCTTTCAAGATTTCTTCTTTTGCATTGGCTCTAGCCACTTCCGATTTACGATCTGCTGCAGCTGTTTTTTCTGCCAATTCAGCATTGTAGTCCGCTACCTTTGCTTTCGAGATATTCTCTCCTTCAATGGCTTCGGCTTCCAAACCAGCTACTTTTACCCTTTTGTGTGCATCGGCTTCTTTTTTACCTTCTTCCGCCTCAGCAGCTTGGATAGCTAGTTGTACGTCTTTTTCTTTTTGAGAATTTGCTTCACCAATAGATGCGACGGTTTCAAGCTCGGCTAGTTTGACACGTTTTTCTGTTTCAGCTTCTTTTTTACCTTTTTCAGAACCTGCTTGTTCTTCCGCTACTCGGATTTCGCGCTCACGTTGCGCTTTTGCTTCACCTGTAGCACCGCTTGTTTCTTGAACAGCAACTTCAACTCTTGCTTTGTTCACAGCCTCAGCAGCAGCTTTTTTACCAATAGCCTCAATATAACCAGAGTCGTCGGTGATATCTTTAATGTTCACGTTGATGAGCTCTAGTCCGACTTTATTCAATTCTGAAGCTACGTGCTTATTCACCAATGCCAAGAATTGTTCACGATCTTGGTTGATTTCCTCAATGTCCAAAGTAGCAATCACCAAACGCAATTGACCCAAAATGATATCTAGCGCTTGTTCTTTGATTTGGTGTTCTTCCAAACCTAACAAACGTTCTGCTGCATTGAGCATAATGTGCTCGTTGGTAGAGATACCTACGGTAAATGTACTTGGTGTATTGATACGAATATTTTGTTTTGAAAGTGCACCACTCAAATCAATTTCGATGTTGATTGGAGTAAGATGCAAGAATTGCCAACTCTGAATTACAGGCCAAACCAATGATCCGCCCCCGTGTATACATTTTGCACTTCTTCCTTTCCCTACTTTACCATAAATGACTAACACTTTATTAGAAGGACAACGTTTGTACCTACTAATAAGGAAGAGGATAAATAGGAATAGCGATCCGAAGACCGAGCTACCGACAATACCAAAAAGTTCCATGTTGTTCTAATTAAGTTAAGGTTTTGATTTTCTAGGATTCTACAGATGGGATAGGTTCTACCACTAAAGAATGTTCATTGACGTCGTAGACAATAACAGATGCACCCGAAGGAATGAGATTCTCACTGATGGCGTCCATGATTTTTAATCTTCCTTGAAGTTCAATCTCGATTTGTCCTTTTTCTGCTTTTCCGGCAGGGATAGTCAGATAAACTTTAGCTGTTTTTCCTATCGCATTTTTCAAATCTATATTTCCGCTATGTTCAAGCTCTTTTTTGAGTCGTCCTCCTATAAAAATACTCGCACCCAATGAGGCGACACCAGCCACACTTGCAGTGATCAGAATAACGAGATCATTATAAGAGGTGAGTTTGTACCCGAGAACACCCGACCATCCGATGGTCATCAGTACAGTAAGAATGGCTGATACTGAAATTTCATCACCGTCTAGACCTAGTTCAAAGTCAGCGTCTAGGTCAAGTCCAATAAATGAAAGGATAGATTTTAAGCCCATCAGTCCTGTAGCACTGACTGCTATAGCCCAATAAATGGCTTCGAAACTTGATGATGTTCCAAATAGTTCTTTTAAAAAATCCATATATCGCGTTTAAGAGTGTTGTGTTTGGGTTTTCAACTGTTTTATAAAAACATGTGTCTTTTAAGTATACGTAAAAGATTAAAAAATTGATATACAGTCCTATATTAGTTAAAATAAGTCTTTTTTGGAACAGGTTTTTGATGAAACAGTAACTCGTTAACGTCTATTAAATAAAAGGTATGAGTACGATGAAAAATATAGTATTTACCCTAGGTCTACTTTTTTCGATGATGCTTTCATTGGCGTCTTTAGGCCAGAATAAGCATGAGGTAGAATATGAGCAACTCATTGAAATGATCGGTCGTCAGAATTTTATTTTTGAAGCTCAAAGAGTTTCACCTCAAGGCGGCAGGCAAATAGATGTGGTTGGGGATAACTATACATTAAAAATTACAGAAGAAGAGGCAGAAGCTTTTTTACCATTCTTTGGAAGGGCTTTTACAGGTAGTTATGGAGATACGGAAGGTGGCATTAAGTTTAAAGAGTTAATGCAAAACGTAGAATTTAAGAAGAATGACAAGAAGCATAGAGTCATATTTAAATTTACGGTTCGATCTCCGAAAGATACTTACGATTGTACGCTAAATATTTCGAGAGGGGGCTTTGCAACTCTTTCAATCAATAGTCAGAAAAAATCATCGATCAGTTATACGGGAAGAGTTTATGAAGCTGATCAAGAAAATGAATAATTAAAGCAATTGTTCAATCATGAAATGATAAACAAATCTGCTATGTGCTTTTACGAAAGTGTTTAGTAGATTTTTTTTTGGCATTTTTTTAGTGAAAGAAGAGAGCTATAACATTGTACAAAAAATTCTCAGATGAAATATTATAGCCGAATCTTACTTTTTATTTTACCTATTTTCAGCCTTTGGTCTTGTGAAGAAGACACGATATCAGAAGATGGAAGAGATACGAGTGCTTTATTGAAGTTTCAGTTTAAGTTCGATTCTACCCAAGTTCGTCTTGATGGTTTTGGGCAAGAAGTTGAAGTTCCAGAAGGTCATGCAGCTATTTGTCCAGACTTCAATAGCATGAGTGTTCATTATATTGAATTTGTGCCTACAGAAACAACTATGGTAGGAGAAGGCGCTGTAGTTTATAAAGGAAAATCGCAAACTTCTCAAGTTTCCACTCAATTTGATGAAGCCATTGTATTTGATGAAGCCATCCAAAGTGATGAGGGGGAAGTGTTCTTAGAAGTACCATTGAAAGATTTGCCTGTAGGAACTTACAAATACCTACGTGTATCGGTTACGTATCAGAATGCAGATGTCAAATTCAATTTGTTGAATCTTTCTGATTTGAGTGAATTCTTACCCGATGGTTTATATAATCAAAGTGGTACTTTATCTAGCTTTATCGGTTTTAATACTTACATCGGTTCGCATCAGGTAAAGAATTATAGTGTAGATGTAAATACCGAAAAGGAACAAGGTTTTTGGATGTTTGAAAGTGATTTAGATTTCGGGGATCCATATATTCAAGCCGCATATGAAAGTGCCAATCCTGTTCCTGTAGTTCAAGGACAAGCACCAGCAGGAGCTACTACAGTAGTAAATCTTTTGGAGCAGTTTGGTGTGACAGTACCACAAGGTTCTTGTATTGTAACGGGTAAACTCACAGAGCCTTTAGTGATTACAGAAGAAACGGATGAAGATAAATTAGTTACGCTTTCCTTCTCGGTAAATGATAGCTTCGAATGGGAAGAAGTTATTGAAAATGGAGAATGGGATATTGATGCTACAGGTCAGTTTGAAGAACCTGTAGTAGATATGGGCTTAAGAGGATTAATGGTAGAAGTACAGTAATTCTCTTAATCAAAGACATTATGTAAGCACTCGGACTGTAATAGTTCGGGTGCTTATATTTTATAAAGAAAAAATTAGAATTTTTTGCACCCTTCTAACTTAAAGGTCGTATAAGGGGGTAAAATAGCTAGCATACGATAATTCAATTATTCAATATAGTTAGTTCTAATTTTTATAATCTAAATGGACGTATATCTGAATTCCGAAATTTGGGTAGCTTTAATTACACTCACTTTTTTGGAGGTCATTCTAGGAATTGACAACATTGTGTTCATTTCTATGATCACAGGGAAACTCCCGCAACAGAATCGGGCGAAAGTAAGAAATACAGGCTTAGTCTTGGCTCTGATTTCAAGAATTGCTTTACTGCTCGGGCTTGTTCACCTCATTGGTATCACAAAGCCACTATTTACCGTTTTTAACCTCCAAATAACTGTACACGATCTGATTCTTCTGATCGGAGGTCTTTTTCTGATTTATAAAAGTACAGCAGAAATTCATAACAAGATCAGAGGAGAAAAGGAGGAAGAAAACTGTGTGTCAGAAAAAAGCAGCAGTTTTTGGGCGATTGTACTACACATTGTTCTTTTCGATAACATCTTCTCATTTGACAGTATTCTCACAGCCATAGGACTAACCCAACACGTGTGGATTATGATTACGGCAGCAGTCATCTCTATGAGTTTACTGATTTGTTTCTCGGGAAAAATCGCAGACTTTATCAATGCACATCCTAACCTACAAATTTTAGCCTTAGCCTTTCTTATTCTGATCGGTTTCACGCTTGTTTTAGAAGCCTTGAATTATCATATCCCTAAAGGATATATCTACTTTGCAGTTGTCTTTTCACTTGGAGTAGAGTTTGTCAATATGAAAATCAGAAAACGAATGCTAAACCTGATATTGAATAGAAAAGGACCTTTTAATCAAGCCTTGCATTCTTTCAGAAAAAAGAAAAAATCTACTCCCAAATAGAAAATTCATAGTTTAATTGACAAATGAACGCTGGCGTTTCATTGCGGTATTCCATTTTCTTTCTGAGAATGTAGAAGATGGAATATTTCCTTCAAACCAAAGCTCATAAACTTTATCAAATTCTCGTTGAGAAACTGAAATACTCAATGAGTCATTAAACCTTTTGACAAGATGTTCTCCTTTCCCCATTGGTACTCTTGAGAGTTTTACCATTATTTGGGATAAGCGGTCAAATTCATCGGCGTTTAGGTGAATATATTTGATTTCATCTGGATAAAAACTATGATAGAAGCTGATGACAGTGAATGTACCTCTTGTATTGGTTGAGAAAACATCGACAGAAATACCGTTGCCATGCGTATGAGCAGAAGTATCTGTAAAGTTAATATTAGTTGTTTGAAGTATATTTTTTGAACTGAATTTCAAAATCTGGTCTGAGTTCTCTTTCATCAATTCTTTCATGACAACTGTTTGTGCCTCTTTCATTAAGAATTGATGAAATGAATGAGAAGATTCAAATCTCTGAGCGAAAATATGAAAGGTCGTCAGAAGTAAGATCGAAGAGGTAATGATTAATTTTTTCATAGTGCTATTGGTCAATTCTTATGAATAAAGAGGAATCAAATTCAGCTCCTGTAGCTTCAAGGATTCGGATTCCATTTTTGGCATTAGAGCTATATTTAAGATAAGGCTGAATTGCAGTGGTATCTTTTGGATCAATTTTCCTCGACTTTATATATTCTGATCTTAAGGTGAGTTTAACCGTAGCGTTTCGATCATCTTTTTCTTTTAGGTAATACTCATTTCCATCGAGTATATACAGTAAAAATGGTGAGGAGGATGGCTCATTTTTGGTCTGAGCTATTTTCAGATCATCATCTTGGGCGCTTTGTGGAATATCCAGATTCTTGTCTTGACATGATGAAAGAATGAACAGAGTGAAGATGGTTAAAAAGTGATTTTTCATGTAGAAATAAACTTTAAGTAATAGAATCGTTTATTTCAATCTGATCATAAAAGGTTTTAGTACAAACTCATTTAACATTGTTTGAGATGGAATCGGAGAGGAGACGATCTGTTTAACATCCCTTAAAATCAGAGTGTTAATATATTTAATGGATAGGCTAATTGATTAATAATTCTCTTTCGTAATAGAAAACCCCGAGAGTAACTTTTTGTAAAGCTTTTCTCGGGGTTCTTTTTATTTATTCTTCAATGCTACATTGGCGGTGGTGGGGGAGGTGGTGTAGCCATTCCTCCAAACAGGCTAGCTGTTTCAGTATGTGTGCCCATTGGAGCCCAAGCAGGCATACCTTCTCTCCATACCATTGTATCTTTATTTACTCGTCCTTCTGCCACATACTGTTTAAGTTGATCTAAAGTATAAGGTCCATACTGAGATCCGTTACTTGATATGTGGAAAGACAATTGAGATGGAGCTGCCCCAGGAACAGGAGGAGGAGCACCTGGTCCAGATGGTACCGGTGGAGGCGCTTGCTGATTTTGGGGTGCTTGAGCATTTCGCTGCATACCCATCATTTGGTTAATCATATTGGAGGCCATTCCCATATTCATGCCCATTTGCATAGCATCGTTTATGGTACTATTTACAGAACCTCCTTCAGAATTCCCTTCGCCTACATTGCCCATGGCATTGCCCATCTGATATTGCTGATAGGTATTCATATTCCCAATCGCTCCCATACTAGCTCTTTGATCGATAGCCTCTTGTACAGATTCTGGCAGAGAAATATTTTCAACGATAAAATTCGCAATCTCGATACCAAATTGATCGAACTTTGTTTGTAAAAGCACTTCACATTCATCACCAATCTCTTTGTACTTCATCGCAAGATCAAGCGCAGGAACTTTTGCTTCTCCTAGAGTATCTGTAAAGTTTGAAAGTACGAATGGCATTAGCTTTTCATCTAACATTTCGGTAGTGAAAGCATCTTCTACACCACTTACTTCTTTCAAGAAAGTTACAGGATCATTTACTTTTACATGGTAGCTTCCATAAGCACTAATTCTTACGATACCGAAATCGGCATCTCTTAGCATAATCTCATTTGGAGTACCCCAACCAAGGTCTGTGATGAACTTGGTATTGATGTAGTAAACTTCTGTTACAAATGGGCTATCAAAACCATGCTTCCATCCTCTTAGGTCTGAAAGGAGTGGAATGTTTTCTGTAGACAGGGTGTGGGTTCCTGGGTAAAAGACATCTGCAAACTGTCCTTGCTCAATAATTACAGCAACTTGCGATTCTCTTACGATAAGTTGTGCGCCATTTTTAATTTCATTGTCGTGGCGGTCATATTTGTAGACAATGAGATCATCATTTTCAGGTAGCCATTCAATGATGTCAATGAAGATATTTCTATCAAAAAATCCCATAGTGATTATATTTTAAGAGGTGCTTTACATTTAGTACAGTTGGTAAGAGTGGCTACATTCATCGTTTTACATTTACGACATTTCACTTTCTTTACCTCAGACTGCTCTGATTTGGCAGATTCTGTTTTTGTAGAAGACGATGGGACTTTAGCGGTAGCATCAGTAACTTTTTCAGCCTCTTTTAATGCCTTCTCTTTCGCTTCTTTCTCAGCTATTTTTGAGGCAACTGAAGTTTTTGCAAAAGAAAGCGTAGCTTCAATTTCTTTTGTCGTTT
The DNA here is from genome assembly GCF_003149185.1 of Sediminitomix flava. NCBI lineage: Bacteria > Pseudomonadati > Bacteroidota > Cytophagia > Cytophagales > Flammeovirgaceae > Sediminitomix > Sediminitomix flava. Next base: position 28,978 of record NZ_QGDO01000012.1, read on the forward strand.
TATCTATCTGATAAACCGCTTCATCAATCGTTGTATATTGTTTTGAAAGAGGATCGCCTAAAGATTGCTCAACACTTCTGGCAGATTGGATAGACTGTTGTATCTGAGTTGTATATTCTTCAGAAGACAATTTCTGTCCTGCGTCTCTTTCTACATTATTTACACTATTTCTAGCAAATTTTAAGTTTTTGATACTTATTTTTAGCTTCCCAATTTTTGAACTCCATTGGTCTAAGATTGTCTTCTCTCTCTTTAGGTCAAGAATGGCAAGTGAAGATTTTTCATAAGACTTTGTGAAAGATTGTGGCTCTACGACTGTTTGGTCTAATTTTAAAACCTTTAGCGCTGGTGCTTCAACTTTGATCGATGCTTGGTTGCTTTTAGCATTCTTTACAGCATCTTCAAGTCCCTGTATAGCACCCATGATCCCATTGCTTAAGGTCTGAGCTCCTTTCTCAAGAATTTTCTTTTTCTTTTTTTCGTCAGATTCAGCTTTAGCTTTTTCAATTGCTTTCGAGGCTTCGGCGTATTCTTCATTTAAGAATGTCTTAAACTTTGGATATTTGCTCGAAAGTTGATCAACAACAGCTTTTTTGTTTGTTAATTCTAATGAAAGTTCTTCTGCACTTTTACTGCATGAAAAGAATAATAGGGAGATGATTAATGAAATTAAAAAATTATTATAACGCATACTTTATCGTGTTATATGATCAAAAATTTTGGTCTTTAATGTAGTTATTTTTTGGTTAACATCGAATTTAAATGTGGGTACAGTAAGAAAATAAGGGAAGTATGAATAGTTTACGGTACTTAATGAAAGGGAAATATGAAAGAAGAGTTAAAGGATAGAACAACGATAGAAATTCTTGTTAGGCGTTTTTATGATAAGGTAAAAGAAGATGAATTAATCGGTCATATTTTCAATACCATGATTTCTGATTGGGAATCACATATTCAATTGCTCACTGACTTTTGGGAGACGAATTTATTATTTGTGAGTAAGTACAAAGGTAATCCTCCGAAGATGCATGTTGATGTAGATCGGGAGATGGGAAATGTAATAGACCAACAACATTTTGATCGTTGGTTACAACTCTGGAATCAGACAGTAGATGAAAGCTATGAAGGAAAGTTGGCTGAACAAGCTAAATATAGGGCAGGAAATATTGCGTTTGTTTTACTTTCTAAAATGATAAATGCTAGAACTTAAAGTTATTTTAATTGTAAGGTTATTAGTTAGTTAAATGATTTTAAAATAGTTAAACATTTGTCTACAATTGGACTTGGATTGTTTTTTAGTTAAATATAATACATTATCCTTTTTCTACTTTAAACAATCCAAATTCTAAAATGAAGCACTTTTTATTTTCAATTATTTGCTCCTTTCTTTTTCTACAATCCAATGCTCAAAGTGATTGGAGTTTGAGAACGAATGCAGGTTCTCTAATTGGTGAGAAAGGGTATTATTTCTCTTTCGACATCGGTATTCCAATTGTAAAAGGATTAGAATTAGCTCCAACCTTTATGTCATCAAGTCGTATTTCTCAAGATTTTTTGTATGCAAACTGGTCAGAAAGTGACCTTTTTTATTCAGTCCCCGAGAAAGAAGAAGAAGGGCAAGAAATTACTAAAAATGTCAGTTCTTTGAGCCTTTTACTCTTGCTCAAGCCTTTGGATTGGTTGAGTAATTGGAAATCAAAAAAACATGAAATTCTACTAGGTGGAGGAGTTTCTTACAGTAGGTATACAATGCTTAGCTCTAGATATAACGGAGAAGACCTTGTGAGTTTGGGAGGAAAAGTAAACAGTGGAATTGAACCGTATTATTTCAAGGTAGCTTACAACTACCTGTTTACAGAGAGTTTATTTGGCGGACTTGTTTTTTCATCAAATGGATACGATGGAGATGCTGTAACGATGTTAGGTTTACAGTTTGGTGTGAAGTTTTAGATAAAAAAGAAAGACCAATGACTGTTCAAATCATTGGTCTTTTTATCTCTAGAAATCTTCAAGAGACTTAAAGTGCTTTTACCTTTAAAGTCTTCTTTACGATTTCAATTTTCTCTTTCAATTTATCCATGTCTTCATCTACGATAGTAACGTGCCCCATTTTACGGTGAGGTTTTGTCATGAGCTTTCCATAAAGGTGAATAAATACACCTTCTTTGGATAGTACTTCATGGAGTCCTTCGTAGACAGCTTCTCCTGTGTGTCCTTCTTCACCCAAAAGGTTTACCATTGCCGAAGCAGAACGCATTTTGGTGCTTCCTAATGGCAAATTCAAGATGGCTCTAAGGTGTTGCTCGAATTGAGAAGTTAGGTTAGCTTCAATTGTTTGGTGACCGCTGTTGTGTGTACGTGGTGCTACTTCGTTTACCAATACATCACCTTCAGGTGTTACAAACATTTCGACCGCCAAGAGACCAACCATTCCCATTTTGTTGATAAGGTCAGTTGCAATCGTATTTGCTTTCTCAAGAATCTCATTGCTGATATTGGCAGGGCCTAATAAGTAGTCCACCATATTTTGAGGAGTGTAAACTAATTCCACAGGAGGGAATACAGTTGTCGCTCCTTTTTCATTTCTCGCAATGATGATTGAGATTTCCTTTTCAATGTTGACAAGGTCTTCTAACAAAGACGGAGCTTCAAAACCTTTCTCGAAATCAGCTTCAGAACGGATGATTTCAACACCTCTTCCGTCATAACCGCCTTTTCCTATTTTCATTACGGCAGGGAGAAAATCTTTGTGTTTAGGAAGATCTTCTTTTCTGTCGATCAAGAAATATTCAGAAGTAGGAATACCATTTTCACGGTAGAATTCTTTCTGAAGTCTTTTGTCTTGAATGATTTTAAGAATGTGTGGCTGAGGGAATACTTTTTTGCCTTGTTTTTCCAATTCAGCAAGGGCATCCACGTTTACGTTCTCGATTTCTACCGTAACTACATCTACATCTTGACCAAAAGCCAAAACAGTGTCGTAGTCAGTCAATGATCCGTTATGGAATTCGTTGGCCAATGAAGCACAAGGGGCATTCGGATCAGGATCTAGCGATTTGATGTAAACATTGAGGTTCATACTAGACTGAATCATCATTCGGCCTAATTGTCCACCTCCTAAAACACCTACTTTTGGAAGTTTATCTGGATGTTGCATGTCTATACAAGTCGGTTCTGCAAAAGTGCAGTGAGTTTTAAAGTCGTAATTGAAAAAGACCGACGCCTCGGGAGGAATCGGTCTATATAGATGAATTGGTTATTTAAGATCAAATCCGATATCAGAACGGAAATTCTTTTTCTGGAATTCCACAACTTCAACAGCCTCGTAAGATTTTGCTAAAGCTTCTTCCATAGAGTCGCCGTATGCTGTAAGTGCAATTACACGACCTCCGTTCGTAACTACATCGCCAGCTTCATTGTGTGTGGTTCCTGCATGGAAAGGAATGACATTTTTTACTTTGTCTAGACCCGTAATGATTTTTCCTTTCTCATAGGCCTCAGGATAGCCACCCGAAACAAGCATAACTGTAGTTGCTGTACGTGTATCAATTTCTACCTTAGCTTCAGAAAGTCTCTTTTCTGCTGCCAATTGGAAAATTTCTGCCAAGTCAGATTTCAACAATGGCAATACAACTTCAGTTTCTGGGTCACCCATACGAACGTTATATTCAATTACGTAAGGATCTCCATTTACATTCATCAAACCGATGAACAAGAAACCTGTGAAGTCGATATTATCTTTTTTCAGTCCTTCTACTGTAGGAGCAATAACACGCTCTTCTACTTTTTGCATGAACTCGTCATCGGCAAAAGGAACAGGAGAAACACAACCCATTCCACCAGTATTCAAACCTGTATCACCTTCTCCGATACGCTTGTAATCTTTTGCAGAAGGGAAAGTAATATAGCCGTTTCCGTCAGTAAGAACGAAAACTGAAAGTTCGATACCGCTCAAGTGTTGCTCGATCACAACGCTACTACTAGCATCACCGAATTTTCCTTGAAGCATTTCTTTTAGTGTATCTTTTGCTTCTTGTAGGTCACTAGTGATGATTACTCCTTTTCCAGCTGCAAGTCCGTCCGCTTTCAAAACGTAAGGAGCAGTTTCTTTTTCAAGATAAGCGAATCCTTCTTCTAAAGTATCGTGTGTAAAAGTTTCAGAAGCTCCTGTAGGAATGCCATGTCTTAGCATAAATTGCTTCGAATAATCCTTGCTACCTTCTAGGATCGCACCTTCTTTCTTCGGTCCGATCACCTTTACATGTTGTAAATCGGCATCTTCAGCAAAGAAGTCAGCAATACCATCTACAAGTGGTTGCTCTGGTCCGACAACTACCATATCAATGGCTCTATCGATTACCGCTTTTTTGATTTCTTCGAAGTCGCTTACCCCAATTTTGAGGTTTTCAGCAATTTGTGCAGTACCTGCATTTCCTGGCGCAACATATAATTTAGTGACTAGCTCACTTTGAGCTAATTTCCAAGTAAATGTGTGCTCTCTTCCTCCGGAACCTATAACTAATACTTTCATTGGAATAAAGTGATGGAAAGTTGATGTTGATATCTTGATGCGAAACTAAGAAAAAAAGTAAGGCTAGAAAACTAAACCTAGATCAGATTGTATGCTAGCTTTGAAAAATTGCATAAAAAAAGGAAGTAACTGGGTTTGTTCGAATCCAATTACTTCCTTTTATCATTTTAAAGAGCGAGTTCTGATAGAAATTTGACCCGAATGAGTCTTATTTCCTCCTCGGAAATTTCTTCGTCTAGCTCATCGAGTGCAACATCTAAACTATCGGTATCGGTTTCCATAAAGTAGTCGTAGATTTCATCGATCTTATCTTCTTCCATAATGGAGTCGATGTAATAATCTAGATTTAGTTTGGTACCCGAATAACAGATGTGCTCGATTTCATCGAGGAGCTCGTCAAAGGAGATACTTTTTCCATCAGCAATGTCATCCAAATCCATTTTTCGATCAATTTGCTGAATGATGTAAATCTTGATTTTAGATTTATCGACAGCAGATTTGACAACAACATCTGTGGCTGTTACAATGTCATTTTCTTCCACATATTTGTTGATCAGATCAATGAATGGCTTTCCAAATTTTCTGACTTTACCCATACCTACACCATTGACTTGTGCTAGTTCGTCGTTGGTAGAAGGATAAGTTGTTGCCATTTCTTCAAGAGATGGATCTTGGAATATGACATATGGAGGTAGGCCTTTTTGTTTTGCGACTTCTTTACGTAGCTTTTTGAGCATATCGTAAAGAGTTTCATCAAAACCATGGCTGTTATTTACTTGCTCTTCGTCTTCATCGATAGAAGCCTCTGAGTAATCATAATCTTTTGTGAGGGTAATAGACACAGGATTATCTACAAAGTCTTTTCCTTTTTCAGTGACTTTGATGATCGTGATATTTTCCGTGTCTTTGATAAGGTAACCGAAGATCATGGCTTTTCGGATAATCATTTCCCAAAAGATCTCATTTTCTTCTTTGCCTTTCGCAAAAACCTCAATGGTATTATGATTGTAGCTATTTACATACTGATCATCTTCGCCTCTGAGCACATTTACTAAGTGCTGCATATTGAAACGTTGATCGGTTTGTAAGGCAGCTTTGATGGCTAGATTGATAAACTCTTTGCCCTCAAACTCTTCTTTTGCCTTTTTACAGTTATCGCAGTTCTCACAGTTTTTCCCCATATCTTCTCCGAAGTAATGGAGTAGTTGACGAGGACGACAAACTGATGAGTTGGCATAGGCCGTGATTTCCTGTAAAAGAATTTTGGCATTATCCCGTTCAGTAACAGGCTTATCTTTATTGAATTTTTCTAGCTTCTGAACATCTTTTGGGCTAAAGAACATCAAACAATGTCCTTCCAAACCATCTCTTCCTGCTCGACCTGTTTCTTGGTAATACCCTTCAAGCGATTTTGGTGCATCGTAGTGTACAACAAAGCGAACATCTGGCTTGTCGATACCCATACCAAATGCAATGGTAGCGACTACTACGTCTACATCTTCGTTCAAGAAAGCATCTTGGTTTTTCATACGAAGATTGGCATCCATACCTGCATGATAAGGAACGGCTTTTACGCCATTGACCGATAGAAACTCGGCTACTTCTTCTACCTTTTTACGACTCAAACAATAAACAATCCCCGATTTACCTTTGTATTGGTTGACAAATTTAACGAGTTGTTTGTTTGGGTTGACTTTTGGTCTTACGTCGTAATAAAGGTTGTCTCTGTAAAAAGATGATAGAAAAACATCAGCATCTTCCATGCGGAGGTTGCGCTGAATGTCTGAGCGAACTTTTGGGGTAGCTGTTGCCGTAAGTGCAATAATCGGCAAGTCTCCCAATTGTTCTATAATGCTTTTTATGCGGCGATATTCTGGTCGGAAATCATGTCCCCATTCCGAAATACAGTGTGCCTCATCAATAGCTACAAGCGATATATTCGTATTCTGAAGTAACTTCACATTGTCTTCTTTGGTGAGAGACTCTGGAGCTACGTATAAAAGTTTTACTTTCCCTTCTAGTGTCTGTTTGCGTACCTTATTTAGTTCTGTCTTAGTTAGTGTTGAATTAAGGAAATGTGCATTTACACCTAATGCATTGAGTTGATCAACCTGATTCTTCATTAGGGCGATGAGTGGCGAAATTACAATGGCTACTCCATCTTGCATCAATGCGGGCAATTGGTAACATAATGATTTACCAGCACCAGTAGGCATGATGACAAACGTATTTTTCCCCTGAAGAATATTCTTAATAATACTGTCTTGATTGCCTCTGAATTGATCGTACCCGAAAACCTCCTTTAGTTTATCCTTTAGCTTATCGTCAAATTCTGCGATCATTGTTGTTGAGGTAGATGAATAATTTTCCGTTACTGTCTGTTTGTTTATTCGAGAATACTTGAAATTAACAATCTTGATATAAGTTGAGTTCTTACAAGATAATTCTTACACCTGCTTTTCCTTTTTGTTGATGCACATTTTGGATACGAACTCTGTATTCTCTCCTTTGTATTTACTTATGAATTTACAAAAGCTTCTTGATATTTTTAAACAATAATGGAAAATCATTGAGCATTAACAATAAAAAAATCCGAGCCTGGTTAAGCTCGGATTTTAATACGTAGTATAAAGATTTTCAAAAATGTGTTTACGCAGTATTATCTACAGATGCGCTCCATTTTTGCCCTATTTATGATGGAAATATTTTTTTCCTTGATTTCGATCAATTGTTCCTCTTTGAAGTCAGAAAGTGTACGGATTAGCGTCTCTTTGGCAGTACCTACCAATTTTGCTAAATCATCACGAGTAATGACCATTTTAGAACCTTGAGCTGTATATCTTTCTTCAAGTTGAAGTAATACTTCTGCCACACGCTGTCTTACAGAACCGTATGCCAAACGAAGTAATTTTTCTTCATTTGAGATGATCTCATTAGATAGCATTTTGATGAATTTGTTAGAAACATCTCTGTTGCTATGTACCAAAGCAAAGAAGTCTTCTTTAGGGATAAGGCTAACTTCACACTCCTCTAGAACCATGGCAGTTTCTGTGTAAGGAACGTCTTTCAATAAAGCGATATATCCTAAGAATTCTCCTGGTCCGTGAAGTCCAGTAATATATTCTTTTCCGTCCTCATTCGTCTTGTAGGTCTTCACCTTACCCTTGTTGATGTGTAACAAGGCATTTGGGAAATCACCTTCATAGAAAAGAACGCTTTTCTTCTTATATCCTCTTTTCTTACGGTTGGTAGAAAGTTTATCTAGGTCTTCTACACCTTGAGCTTCATCTAAGAAGCTTTCTAGACCTTCTTCCGATTTCTCGAATTTCTGACGAAGGATATCACTTTTCTTCAATCGGCTCTCGATAGCATCAAGTAATTCAACATCGTCAAATGGCTTCGTAAGATAATCGTCAGCACCATGACTCATACCTTTTCTGAAATCACTCTTTTCAGCTTTAGCCGTAAGGAAAATAAATGGAATACTAGCAGTTTCTGGATCTTTACTTAATACGAATAGCACACCGTATCCATCAAGCTCAGGCATCATTACATCACAGATGATAAGGTCTGGCTTCTGGTTTTTAGCGAGTTCTACTCCTATCTTACCGTTTTCCGCTGTCAACACATCATATCCGGATAATTCTAAGATCTCAGCGGTGTTTTCTCTCATCTCGGGATTATCCTCGATCAGTAAGATTTTTTTCATATTTATTCAGATTTGTATTTTTTTGGCAATGTGATCGTGAAAGTTGTTCCGACGTCTTGCTTACTATCAAAAGTAATATGCCCTTTGAGAATATCTAGATATTTTTTGACAATATTTAGTCCCAGTCCTGTTCCTTGAATATTCATGGCATTTTCAGCTCTGAAAAAGCGCTTGAAAAGGTACTGTTGGTCAGCTTCAGGAATACCTATTCCTTGGTCGGTAACTTTAATGTATGTATGCTCATCTGTACACTTTGTTTCTATCTTAATCTCTTTGTCGGTAGAAGAGTACTTGATGGCATTTGAAACTAAATTGATTAATATATTCTTGAGGTGCTGTTTGTCAGAATAAATTGAGGTTTCATCTCCTTCATGGGTATAAAGGATACGTTGCCCCGATTTTTTGACAGCACTCATTTCTTCCTTAACCTCATGTACAAGCTCCATCAAATTGATGTATTTGAAGTTTGCACGGTTTCCTCCTTCTTCTTCAAGCTTACTGATCGATAAGAAGTCGTTCAAGATTTGTGTAAGGTTGTTTACACTTGTTTTGATACGTTGGATGTGTTTCTGTCTTTTCTCGTCTTGCTCTTCGGTTGTGTAACGAGAGATGAGGGAAACAGAAGACATAATCGTACTCAAAGGAGTTCTAAACTCATGAGAAGCCATAGACACGAATCGTGTTTTTAGCTCATTGAGTTCTTTCTCTTTTTTGAGCGCTTTACGAATTTCGTTTTCGGCTCTACGCTGTTCTGTGATATTCTTAGCAACCATAAGAACCTGTTCTGGTTCTTGATCATCGCTAGAAGGTAAAGGTACCACATTGGCAGCATACATATGACCATTAAGCTCTAGGTCAAAAATCGCTTCTTCTTGTTTTACAAAAACGCGATTTAGTATTTCATAATAAATATTGAGTTCTGCACCCGAATAGTTATTACGAATAGCATTTGCTAAGAACTTTTTGTTCAGTACACTTTCCTTTTCAACGTTCAATTCTTCTAGTCCTTTTCCATCAATAAAATCGTAATGATACTGACGGTTGAGTACAGCTATAAGACCACCAGGGAAGTTCTGAGCAATTTTCTTATAGATTTTCTGACTTTTTCGAACGGCTTGTTCTGCTCTTTTTCGCTCCTTGATTTCTCGTTGTAAATCTTGGTTGGCCATTTGTAGGTTGGCTACTGCGGTATTGAGCTGTTGCGTTCTTTCTTCAACTCGGCTTTCTAAGGCTTCGTTGAGACGTTGAATTTTACGAAGGTTGTTTACGTGTTGTATACTGTGGCGGATAGAACGTTCTAGTGTGTCTGCATCTATTGTTCCTTTTACAAGGTAATCTACAGCACCCATTTGCATGGCCTTTTCATCTAGCGAACGGTCTCCTTGACCTGTAAGCAGAATGAATGGGCGTAGCATGTTCTGGCGGATATCATGGATAAGATCCAAACCGCTATGAATACCCAATCGATAGTCTACGATATAGACATCGTGGATTTCTTTATAAATAGTTTCAATCCCTTCTTCATAAGATGAAATCCAGTCAAGGTGATATTTATGATTGGATCCTATCTCATCTATGAGATCGCTCGTTATGATGTAGTCATCTTCATCATCATCGATGAGCAATATTCGGATTTCTTCTATGTTTTCGTCTTGAAGCATGAAAGACATGAAATTATGAGCTAAGATGTTATGATGTAGTAAGTTAGTGTCCGTTTATTGAGAAGACAGGATTCAAAAATGACCTTGAATTCTGTTATTCAAAACGAATCCCTAGTTACTGAACTTTCAGCTCGATAAAGTTGATGAATATCATCATAACAAGATGATCTTGGTGAAAAGTCACGTTTTGTTATGATTTTTTGGAGATTATTGAGGTAGTTGTACGATTTCGAACCAGTATTTTCCGAGTGTTTTAACGGTTTCTACTAGTGCACCAAAACTGACAGGTTTTGTGATAAATGAACTAACACCTAAGCTATATGAAGATTGAATATCTTCTTCTGCATTGGATGTAGTAAGCACGACTACAGGGATGTGACGAAGAGCGTCAGAATCCTTAATTTCTTTTAAGGCTTCACGACCATCTTTCTTAGGCATATTCAAATCCAATAAGATTAGATCTGGCACAGGAAATTGTTCTGTGTCGGAGAACTGACCTTCGTGGTTTAAATAGTGCATAAGATCTTCACCATCCTCAACAAAGTGCAAGTCAATTTTATCAGTACCAATTTCCTCAAAAGCTTCTTGTATCAGCATGCGATCCTCTGGATCATCATCTGCGTACAAAATTACCATCGATTGATTATTAGATGTCATTAACTCCATGTCTTCCATTTAAAAAGATAACTTGACTATATGATTTTCAGGAAAAAAAATGAAAACTAATCTAGTCTTTATTATCTGAACTGATTTGTTCTAGCGTAATAACAAATCTTGATCCTTTACCTAATTCACTACAAGCTTTAATATCGCCGCCATGTCGTTGCGCAATGCGTTTACAAATGGCCAATCCGATACCTGAGCCTTCATATTTTCGACCTTCCAGCCTTTGAAAAATCTGGAAGATTTTCTCGTTGTGTTTTTCGTCAAAGCCAATTCCGTTGTCTTCTACGGAAATCTCAAGCCTTTCCATACCCCCTTCTCTGATTAGCTGATGAGAGATGATAATCTTAGGGTCAAGGTCTGCTTTTCTGAACTTGATGGCGTTACTTATCAAGTTTTGGAACAGTTGACGAAGTTGTGTGTCATCTCCTTCCCAATACGGAAGGTCAGAAACTTCAATGATAGCGTTCGTTTTCTCAATCAGAATTTCAAGGTCACTAAGTACATCATTCAAGATAGTACTCAAGTTTAATCTCTTGAAAGGTTTTGCCCTTGAGGAAACTCTTGAGAATGCCAACAAGTCATTGATGAGCTTTTGCATACGCTCAGCCGAGTTTTGCATTCTGTCCAAGTAGTCTTGTCCTCTTGGTGAAAGGTTCTCTTTTTCTTTCTGACTAATACGATCTCCAAATGCTCTAATTTTTCTTAGAGGCTCTTGTAAATCGTGTGAACTAATATAAGCAAAATCTTGCAACTCTCTGTTGCTTCGTTCTAACTCACGCGTATATTGTTTCAGCTTTGTTTCACTTTTACGTAATGCGTCTTGCGAACGTTTTCGTTCAGTGATATTTTCTGAAAACATGATCAGTCCGCCTATGTGTCCGTTGTCTTCTCTCCACGGGTGTGCTTCCCATCGAATCCAAGTACGTTTGTCTCCTGCATAACGGATTTCATCTTCATCACCAGTCACAATTTCTCCCTCCAAACATTTCTTAAAATGCGGTTCCCACTTTTCTTCAAAGTCGGGGAAGTATTCACTGTGATAATGGCCAATAATGTCTGAAGACAATTCATAATCTTCCACCCACCTAGAACTAACGACTAGGTAGCGGAGCTTATGATCAAGCATGGCTACCGCCGCTGGAGTATGTTTTACGAAGTACCAAAGCAATTCTTTATTCTTTAGTACCTGATACTCAAACTTCTTTCTTTCGGTGATATCCGTGATGAAAGCCATCACAAACATTTCACCTTCAAGATTGGCGTGATTTAGACTGATTTCTACGGAAAAGAACGAGCCATCTTTCCTTTGGGCAGGGAAATCTCTACCAGAACCCATCGGACGTTGAGTAGGGGTTTGATGAAAGCGTTTACGATGACCAGAATGATGCTTTCTCAATACGGATGGAACAAGATCATCTACAGATCTACCAGGTAGTTCTCCAGGAGTATAACCAAACATCTTTTCACTTTGAGAATTGGCCATGATAATTTGCCCATCCTTGTTCACGATCAAGATACCTTCTGCTGAAGACTCAAAGATCGCTCTGATCAAGGCATTACCATTTTTTTCAAAAATTTCGAAAGATTTATTATACTCAGAATTCTTGTCCATAAGATTACCACTTCAACGCTATAACAAAAGTAGCTCATAACGCTCTACCTTAAAACTAATAAAACTAAAAATTATCCATTATTAACAGAAATAAATGCTGTCAATCATTGTTTTGATCGAGTGATATTATATAAGAATGGGGAATTCTTATCGATCTTTTTTACTTTTGTGATTCTTATGAGGTAAGTCCTCGAAATTAGAAAACAGTTGTCACAAACAAAGCGCATCTGAGTTGGTTCATTCTTGATAGTGGGCTAGGCTTAACAGTGAGAAAAAAATATGGCATTTTTTAGAAACTTATCGAAAAAGAAAGGAGAAAAGGAACCTGCAATAGGCAAAGAAGGCTTTCGCGCTTTGTGGGGAATCTTCCGTTTCATCTTACCTTACAAACATTACTTCATCCCAGGACTTATTTGTCTATTCTTCTCAAGTACAATCTTGATGGCATTTCCATATTTTATTGGAGAACTGATAGGAGAGGCAGTAAAGATTCAACAAAATGAGTCGGAGACAAGTCTTTGGGGAATTGCAATCATCTTGTTTGCAATATTAGGTGCGCAGAGTATCTTCTCGTTTTTTAGAGTATATCTTTTCGCACAAGCCAATGAAAGGGCTATTGCAGATATGCGCGCGACGCTTTATGAGAAATTCATGTTCTTACCAATTACTTTTTATGATAAAAGAAGGTCGGGAGAACTGTTCAGTCGTATTACAGCAGATGTGTCTTCTATTCAGGAAGCATTTTCAACGACATTGGCTGAGTTGATTCGTCAGACTTTAACATTGGTGGTAGGAATAGCATTCCTATTGGTGATAAACATGAAGCTAACATTCTTCATGATCGGGACTTTACCAATCGTAATCCTTTCAGCTGTTTTCTTCGGAAAATTTATCCGTAAGCTATCAAAAGAAACTCAAGATACAGTAGCAAAAACAAATGTAGTGGTAGAAGAAACTTTACAAGCTATTTCTACCGTAAAAGCTTTTGCTAATGAATTCTTGGAGTTGACAAGATATAAGAAAAGACTTGACGATGTTGTAGCGATCTCTCTACGTACAGCTACTTACAGAGGTGTTTTTATTTCCTTCATCATTTTTGTATTGATGGGAAGTATTGTCGTGATGCTTTGGTTTGCGAGTAATTTGGTTGCTCAAGGTGAAATTGGTGTAGATGGCTTGGTATCTTTTGCGATTTATGCTGTTTTCATTGGGGGATCAATTGGAGGTTTAGGAGAAATCTATAGTAACCTTCAGAAAGCTGTAGGTGCTACAGATCGTATTGAGGAAATCTTAAACCAAACGGAAGAGCCAAGAAAAGAGGGTATCAAAAATGAATCTTTACAAGGAGAAGTCTCTTATGAAAATGTAAAGTTTGCTTATCCTACACGACCTGATATTGAGGTGTTGAAAGGAATTGACTTGAATATCAAAGCAGGTGAAAAAGTTGCTTTGGTTGGTCATAGTGGGGCAGGAAAATCTACAATCATTCAGACCTTGCTTAGGTTCTATGATGTATCGAACGGAGATATTAAAATTGATGGAAAGTCAATCGGTCAGTTTGACTTACACACTTACCGTTCTCAGATTGGTATGGTTCCTCAAGAGGTAATCTTGTTTGGTGGTACTATTCGTGAGAATATTGCTTACGGTAATCCAAACGCTACTGAAGAGGAAATCAGAATGGCAGCCAAGAAAGCAAATGCACTAGACTTCATCGAGAAATTCCCTGAAGGCTTGAATACTTTAGTGGGAGAAAGAGGGGTACAGTTGTCAGGTGGTCAGCGCCAGCGAGTAGCTATTGCTAGAGCAATATTGAGAGATCCTAAGATTTTAATTTTGGATGAAGCGACAAGTTCACTAGATTCGGCTTCTGAAAAGATGGTACAAGATGCTTTGGAGCATTTAATGCAAGGAAGGACAACCATTATAATTGCACATCGTTTATCAACGATTAGAAAAGTGGATCGCATTTATGTACTTGACGAAGGTCAGGTTTCAGAAAGCGGTACACACTCTCAATTGGCTGAACAAGACGGAATGTATCAACATTTACTCAGCCTACAAGTAGAAAAATAAAACACATTCTAGAGCAATCTAGCAAACAGGAGATACAATGACATTATACGAAAAACTTCAACAAGCACCATTTATCATTTCTGGTCCTTGTGTAATTGAGGGTGAAGACCTCATCATGCGTCAAGCAGAGTATTTGAAAGAGCTGATGGAGCGTTTGGGTATTACGTATATCTTCAAGGCTTCTTTCGACAAAGCAAACCGTACTTCTGTAGACTCTTTCCGAGGCCCAGGACTAGAAGAAGGTCTTCGTATCTTGGAGAAAGTAAAAACAACTTTTGATCTACCACTTACTACGGATATTCATGAGCCTAATCAGGCTGCTCCTGTAGGAGAAGTAGTAGATATTCTTCAGATTCCAGCATTCTTGTGTCGTCAAACAGACTTATTGCTTAGAGCTGGAGAAACAGGGAAAATCGTAAATATCAAGAAAGCACAGTTTCTTTCGGGTAAAGACATGATTCACCCTGCAAAGAAGGTTGAGACAACTGGAAACAAACAAGTAATGCTTACAGAAAGAGGAAACTCTTATGGTAACAATGATTTGGTTGTTGATTTCAGAAATGTAATTGATATGCAAGAGCATGGTTACCCTGTAGTGATGGATGTAACTCACTCATGTCAGAAACCAGGTGGAGCAGGAGGTAAAAGTGGTGGTAATAGCGAATATGCACCGTTCTTTGCCAATGCAGCAGCTGCAGTAGGGGTAAGAGGATTCTTCTTCGAAACTCACGAAAACCCAGCAGTGGCAAAGTCTGATGGACCAAACATGATTAAATTGGATGAATTTGAAGGTGTATTGAATAGATTACAGAAGCATTTCGTTTAATCATTCAATTGTACTTCAATTAAAGATATAATCCGAACACCTTGTCTTTTTGGGCAGGGTGTTTTTTTTGTATAAAAAAAAGCTGTCTTGTGGCGTATAAGACAGCTTTTTCATATCGATATCGTCTATTTCTAGAAGATGCTTTCTCTTTCTTTGTTCAAGAAGTGGTGGAAAGTATCGCCTCTCAATCCCAAACGGATAGTTTCCAATGGAATCATCTCATTAGGAGCAATATTTCCTAAGTTTACGTTTGGTCCGATCAATTTGATAAACCAAACTTGTTGAGCTTTTTGTGGTGCTTCCCAGATAATTTTCTCAGAAGGAATTTCAGTTAAGATCTCTTCTACAAGACCTGAACGAACTTCTCCCGAAGATCTGAATAAGCCAACATTACCGCCTTCTCTAGCTTCACCAATTACTTTCCAAGCTCCAGCATCCAACTCTTTTCTCATAAGTTCAATCCACTTATAAGGAGGGATGATTTTCTCAGCGTCTTTTGATCCAACTTCTGAGAGTACTGTAACTTGTTCAGAAAGTTTAGCGATATATTCACATTTTACATCGTGGTTCATTTCAATAGAACCGTCAGAAACTTCTGCATGCTCTAAGCCAAAACGGTCAAGAACTTTTCTGTAATCGTCAAACTGGTTACGAATAACAAATGCTTCGAATAGTGTACCGCCAAAGTAAACAGGAATACCTGCTTCTTTATAAATACGAAGTTTTTCCTCTAGTTTAGGGTACACGAAAGAAGTTGCCCATCCTAATTTAACGATATCGATATATTCGCCCGATGTTTCAATAAGGTCTTCAACTTCTCTTAACGATAAGCCTTTATCCATACACATCGTAAACCCTTTTTCTCTAGGTTTTACCGCTCTTTCAGGAAGATTATTTAAGTGATAGTTCATTTTACCAAAATTTGGTTATCTGCACTTACTAGTGTCTAAGTTTGTATGAGGTTTTGTCAGACAAATGACCAACAAATATACAAAGTGGTACTTGAATAGAACAATCACAAAGGATAGATCTAAAAAAAGTAACACTTCAGCTTGATTTGTTAACATTATGAGTCAATTGTGCCACGCAAAGGTAAAATTTCAAAAGTAAACTTAAAGATATTTTACTTTTTTTTGGAAAAGATTGTATCTCAAGTAGAAACGATGAAAAATATTTACAAATTCAATTTTTCGTCATATTTGAAAAAATACTCTTCACCAAGTGAAGCAAGAATGAAGCCCGCATTCTGCATTTCACAATGAGTTGAAATTAGTTGACTGGCTTTTTCAATATTCACATTGTCCAAATTACTGAAGGGTTCATCTAAGAGTAAAAGTTGGAAAGGTTGGCACAAACTTCTGATGATGGCTATGCGTTGTTTTTGTCCGAGTGAAAGTGTCTCTGTGTTTTTATAAAGTAAGTGTTCCACTTCTAATTGTTTCGCCATTTCTACAATCTGAGATTCCTCTAAGAAATGCGTCAATTGATTTTTGAGTTGAATATTTTCAAGGGCAGTTAGGTTTGGAAATAGGGACAATGTTTGTGAAACAAAAGAAATATGTTCCCTTCTAAGTTGTGCCCAATCTTTTGGTGTAAAATCAGATAGAAGCTTTTCATTGAGAATGGCTTCGCCAGAGTAATCTGTGCGAGTACCGTTGAGAATAGAAAGAAAAGTTGTTTTTCCTTTTCCAGAATGTGCACTGACCAAGTAACGTTTAGAGCTATCTATTTGTAGTTCTTCAGTATCCCAAATTTCAGAATTCGAAAGGTTTTGCTCAGCTAAAGGGGATGGAATAAGGTTTTTAATTTTAAAAGCTAGCTTCATATTTTCAGCCGATTAGAAAAAATAAAAGCAAGCGTAAATGAACTACACTTGCTTTTATTAATGAAATTATATTTTCAATTACAGGATAAGTTGTTCACTGTAAACTTTATCTAAATGTTTCAGAAGGAAGTGAAGGCTATTTTCTCCTTCAGAATGTAGACTAACTTTTACTTTTTGATCTTCTCCATCTTTATACATAATCATCTTATCAAACACACTTGTGTGTGCTTCATAGTTTGGAATGTAATTACTGAAGTTTTTAGTAAGGTTATCTTTTAATGAAGCAGGGTAATTATTCACGTTCAGGTCAAGATAAATCGTGAAAGGAGAACTGCTAAAGTATGAACCATAAGCACCATCTAAGATACTTTTTTCCAATCCTTCATTATCCACTGTATTCATTGCTTCTCTATCGTTAGAGAAAGATGCAATTCCTTTATGCATACCGAGGTAGAAGTTCCAGCTCAAGAAATTCCATTCGTAGTAATTTCCAGATTTTGATCTTCTCAAATAAGGAATCTTTTTCAGGAAATTGTTGAATAGCTTCAAGTCATTCATCGACGTTTCTGCTAGGAACTTTGGTTGATAAGAAATCTTGTTGTGTCTGCCTATCAACTTTTGTTCTCCCGTTACTGCAATAGTCAATTCACCACCCAAAGCTTCCAAAAATTCATCGGTTGAAACTTTTGCTTTATAACCTAACCAAAAACGTTCGAAGAAATCAATCTGAGCAGCTTTTACAGAATCAACTTGAGAAACAGATTCTTTAAGGTGATTGTAATATGGTTTAGGTTCTACAGCAGTATTTACTACAAATAAAGCATCTTCAGGTACATTTTGTAGAGCTTTTGTATTACTAGTCTTTTTGAAGTAGCTTCCTAATACCGCTTCCTTATCCTCTTCAGATAGAAGAATAGCGATGTCGGTGTTGATCTGATCTTTTTCGAAGTTGACGTTAAAGTGAATATTATTATCATCTTGTCTCAACTTTGGAATAAGGTATGAGTATTCTGAAAGTAGCGGAAGACTTTTTGCTTGATTGATATTGAGCCAAATGCCTAGGTCAGCTTTTTCATTTAGTTTTGTAATAAAGTCTTCTGAGTTGTAATGACTTTCAGTGTCTTCAAGCGAAGTTAGTTGTTCTAGCGTATGTTTTATGTCAATAGAAATAGTTGGGTGTTCACTTCTGACAACTAGTACTTGAGCATCGTTCCAAGCAATTCCCCACTGACCATTATAGATAACATCCCAATCATTTACTTTTTCTGAGTAACTATGTTGTAAAAAGGTAGCGACTTTTTCTTCCAAGAAAGCTGTTTTGTCAAGTTCTGCGGTAAAGCAAAGAAAAGGAGTACCTGTAATTGTATTCTTGATTCCGTAAGCATACAAATTTTCAAAAACATTGATGCCTATATCTTGGGGAGATTCTAGGGTATTTCCGAGAGGGTGTTGTCCAAACTCTTGAACAAAAAAGTTTGCTATTTGATACTGATCGCTGTCATATATTTCACTTTTCTGAATTAGAGAAGGGGTATTCATTGATACTACAAAAAGTGCATCTTTAGGAATAACCTTTAGCAATCCTTGGTCAGGACTACAGGAAAAAGTGATCAGTGTAATGCAAAAAATACTAAAAAGCCTATATATCATCCTCGGAGTCATATTTACTGGTTTACTTAGCCGCGTTGTATGGAAAAGAGTTCGAAAAGAAATAGAACAGCTAACCTTATCATATTCAATCGTATTAAAGAAATAACGAAAAGAAGTACGTTCTATTTTTGAATCCTTTCACTGATTCCCTGAAAAAGCTATAAATATGTGCAGAAGCTTAGAGTTTTGCAATCATTTTGACACAAGTATTTAAGTTTCCTAGATGAAATAATGCAAGACCGTCACTGATAAAGGCTTTTTTGGTATGAGTTTTTGGTGGGGTGTTCCCTAGTCCGATTGTAATGTGAGGTTGAAAATTATCGAATGCATACAATCGAGCGAAGTTTTTCAAATAGTTTATCGTTTCGTATTTGAAGTGAATATAAGGTGTTGGGTAAAGGCAGTCCGAGTATATTTTGACTTCAGGTTTTACAGTAAATTTTTGAAGAATATCCATTACTTGAATGTGCAGTGTATCCATCCAATTAGATTTTTCGATATTCCAACCGATAGCATTTCCTAACTGATAGCTATTTGCCAATTGGAAAGTATATTCCTTTGGGAAATTTAGCAGTGAAAGTTCACTTTTTAGAGCCGTAAGATTTTCTTCCTCAATAACCCCCATCCCGATCGTAATATGTGGAAAACAGCTTTTTTTGTTTAGTCGGTATTGTCCTTTGATATTTGGGAGGGATTGGTTCACTTGAATGGCTTTGTCAGCCAATTCTTCTGGTAAAAGCATTACAATATCAATGGCAATCATTGTTAATCCTATTATTGTTAGTTATATAGTTTGGAACAGACACACCTAAAAAATTACATAACTCTATTGAGCTTTTAAAATTTATGTCTGATAGTTCGTTTCTTAGTGAGCTATGCTTCAAAGATGCATATGTATAATCCTAAAACCTTTTGCAATACAAAAGGTTTTAGGAAAATTTTAGTTGATTATGCTTGATGGTATTTTTTACTTAACTCAAAAACATGAGTAAATATCTCTTTATCAGCATCTGTAAAACTAGAATTACGTCTGCTTTTTACACGTTCTGCTACCTGATACATTTTGTCTAATTCTGCTACTTCAGAGTTCTCGAAGCCACCCCAAGCAAAAGGAGGGACGTGCTTTGGAGGGAAGCCAGCACCAAAAATATTGGCACAAACACCTACCACAGTTCCTGTATTGAGCATGGTATTGATTCCACAACGAGCATAATCACCCATCATCGTACCACAGAATAACTGATCACTTAACTCTAGGCTATCAGATTTATAGTTCCATACTTTCACATTGCCATAGTTATTCTTCAGGTTTGAGGTATTTGAGTCAGCTCCGAAGTTGCACCATTTACCTACTACAGTATTTCCTACATAGCCTTCATGTACCTTGTTACTATAACCGAAGAAGACCGAGTTTCCAATTTCACCTCCAATTTTGCAATAAGGACCAAAAGTACAATCTTCTCTAATTTTTGCCCCCATATTAATTTGTACACCTTCACAAATGGCTATTGGTCCATGCAAAATACAACCTTCTCTAATAAGAGCATTCTTACCTATATATACTGGTCCGTCTTCTGCATTGATAATTGAGGCTTTGATTTGAGCGCCTTCTTCAATGAAGATATTTCCTTGTCCATAAATAACTGTATGTGGGTCACGGATATGTTGAGTTTGTCTACCTGCAGTTACAATTGGGAAGTCTGCCTCAATCTCTTTTCCATTTTGTAAAAAGATATCCCATTTGTGACGGAGAAGTGTAGGTGCTTCTTTAGGGGAAAACTCAACTTTCTCTTTAATTTCTACTTCTTCTGGTGTCTTATAGACCTTTGAGCTTCGAGTAGCAATAATTACATCTTCAAAAACGAGAGTTTGCTCATGTTGAAGTTGGCTAATCGCTTCATTTAATTCTGGATTAGGACAAACAATTCCATTGATGTATAAATTATCTGTACCAAATTCGGGTTTGTACTTAACTTGTAGATAGTCGTGGGCTAAATATGAAATAGTGTTTTCTGGAAATGCTTTTCTCCATTTGTCAGAAACTTTTAATATACCAATACGAATTTCGCCTATTGGTCTAATGAAAGTGAAAGGCATCAAGTCCTCTCTGTGTTCGGGATTATCCCAGATTAAGATATTCATTATCGTAAGTAAAAAATAATAGTGTGACTTATAATTGTATGGACGCTTCAGAAGTTAACAAATAGGGGAAACTAAAGAAGTTATATTTCTTAAGACAGATGGTAGTTTATCTGCCATAAAATTTAGTTTACTGTACGAAGTAACGTATTCTAAATGGGAAATAAAAAAAACCACAATTCTTTCGAAATGTGGTTTTTTAGGGCATAATAAGTAACAAAACTTATTATTTTCTTCCGTATTTTTTGTTGAATCTTTCAACACGACCAGCTCTTGATACGTGCAAGTTCTTACCAGTGTAGAATGGGTGAGAAGCTGAAGAGATCTCGACTTTGAATACTGGGTAAGTCGCACCTTCAAACTCGATAGTTTCACCTTTAGTATCTACAGTTGAACGAGTCAAAAATTTTTCTTCAGAAGTTAAGTCGTAAAAAACTACTTCTCTATATTCTGGATGGATTCCTTGTTTCATCGCTAAATTAAATTTTTTCGTGAATTCAAATCGGAGTGCAAAAATAACTATTCTTCTTTATTAATCAAACACTTTAGAGGCATAAATAAATCAAAATTAGCAGATTAGAGATTTATTAACGTATTGAAACTGAATTCTATCTTAAGATGAAGCTTTTAGAGCCCTTGACTAACTACGATATTATGCTGTAAAGTATTGATCTGACCGTTTTCATTTAATAAGGTAACAAGAAGTAGATAACGTCCCATTTTTACCAGATTTCCATTCTCATTATGACCGTCCCAACTTAATTCTAAATTAGAGGGGGTCCATAAGTTATTGCCTAAGGTTTTAATCAATTGTCCTTGTGCATTGAAAATTTGCAGAGTGATGGATTGATTCTTTTCGCAGTTTATACTTATATATAAGTGGTCTTTGTAGCCATTACCATTCGGAGAGAAAACAGAAGGTGTGATTTGTAGACATTCGAGTTCATTAGCTTTTGCATTTTGGGAATTTTGATAACCAGGTGTTGCATAATTGACATTTGAGGAAGCCGAACTCCAATTATTAGCATCTTTGCTAGACGCTGTAATATTTATTTTTTCTAAAGAAACTCCTTTTGTATCCGTAATAAGTATAGAGTGCATACTTTCGTCAAAACTCATTTGATCGTGGATGTGTCCATGTGGTGTGAGAAGTTGGATAAAGCCTCCGTTATTTGAAAGACTTGGTATACTTACTTCTAACCAGTTTTTATTTGATATAGTAGGGTATTCATTTTTAAGAGATAAAATATCAGTAGCGAAAAGTAAAAATGAATTAGGAGCGATGATTAAATTCTCGTATGTAATCACTTTTATCTGTTCATTCTGATTCCGAAACATCCAATTTTTTAAATTAATGGGTTTGTCAGATGTATTATAGACTTCCAAAAATTCGCTTTGATTGCTTTTGGGGTTAAAAAGAATCTCGGATATAAATAATGATAGTTCATTTATCTCTTCCTCAAAGATTATTTCAAACTTTTGTAGCTGACTATTCCCAAAGCAATCCCTAATCCCATCGATTTGAAAATTATACTCAACACCAAACTGTAAAGTGTCTGATATTTTAACCTCAATTTTATTATCAGTTGAATTATTATAGACGAATTGGTAACCTGATATTTTTGGATAACTATTAAAAATAGGGTGAGATAAGCTTCTATCTATTTTTTCATTGAATTCTAAAACAATGGAGTTATTCTCTTCTAGAAAGAAATCTATGAGTAGAGGAGCTTCAGTATCGATTATACTATCGTTCACAGAATTTTTTTGAGCTGGAGTACCACCTTTTATCGCTTTTGATGCTTTCCAATTATCCATTTCCTTACAAACAGCATTTGGGTCTATCATCTCTAGACTCCAACCGCCATTCTTTTTCTGAGTATCTCGATAATGTTCTTGTGTATAATGAATGTACTGTACTTTATTACTGTTATTTTCTTCAAGTACAATTTCCCCACTAGTATTTAGAAGGTTTTTCCATTTCTCAATCCTAATATGATGCGGCTCTGAGTATAACTCAGATTTATTTTGGGGAACTAACAAAATATATTGATGAGGCTCTACTATATAATAAGGTAAGTCAATTTCTGTGTCTCTCACTATTAAAGAGTACCCTTCAAGATTTACTTTTTTATTTGTCGAGTTATATATCTCAATGTATTCACATTCTGCCAATCCAATACTAGGTTTCGGATCGATCATCAACTCAGTTATCAACAATTTTGGGTATTCATTTTTTAAAAAGTGAGTTGATTTTCCTTTTAATGTTGATAACTCTTCTGTTTTATGAGTAAAACTAGATAAGTTATCAACATGGATTTGTGTAGATAAACTCTTAGAGTTATTCATAACGAACTTATCAACATTGTTGATAAGCTCGTTGTGAAAGTCTATAGTTTTTTCTTTACCAACAGTTTCAAAATAACTGTTGATAAGTTGTTGATAAAATGTGTATAAATATGAAATCGTATTGTTGATTCTTTTATCAGAACTTAATTCAATACTATTTTTTAAAGTTATCAACAGTATATAAGGTGTTGACAATAAGAAATTATCTTTTTGAATAGCTTTACTCTTGTACACATGTTGATAACTATTTTGAATTTCTTCAACATTAATATAATCATGTTGATAATTTTGAATGATTTTGTGGATAAGTGTATTCGTATATATGTTGATAACATTTATAAGACCTGGGAATAGGAGTAGGTCTTTTTGTTGTGTGATTTTTGAAAAATTATAGGGTTGCATTGTGGATAACTTTTGTGAAGAAGGTTTTTGATACCAATAATTATCAACATTGATTGATGTCAAGAATGGTTTTAAGAGATATGAGTATAAAAAGCAGAGGTGTATATAATAGATTAAAAACTTCATGTGGATAACTATCTTCTGTTTAGATAGAAATATATATACTGTATAATACTGAATATCTAATATTACCTCCTTATATATAGAGGTTCTGTTTGTAAAGTGATATGAATCTTTAATAAAGTACTATCAGAAGAGTGTTTTAGTGAAGAGTTTGTCGTAATGTTTTAAATGTGCTGAAAATAAGAATACAGATCATCAGTTACTTACAACTAATTTATTGAATTATTTCAATAAATATTTGCACAGTCCAAATAAAACCCTCACTTTTGCACCCGCTTCAAACGAGAAGCACGCTTGGAAAACAAGGTTCAAACACAAGTTTGCTAAAGAAATAAGAGAAAGCTTAAGTCTTTAAATACTGAAAATGAAGTCAGTTCACTTTATTTAAATCGCTTAACAAAATTAGATTTGGAAAGATCAAATTAAATCTCTTATCTTTGCAGCCGTCTTCAGTGAAAACGTTCACTGAAAAGACGTAAAACAATGTCATGCGTAAAGGTTTTGAAGAAATGCTTCTCAAAACACTCCAAAAAAAAAACTTGAAAAAAGTTTTGGAGTTGAAAAGAAAAAGTTCTTACCTTTGCATCCGTCTTCTGAGGAAAACGACTCAGAAAACGAAATAAATAGAGGCTGAAGAAGTCAGTTTTTACATTGAGATTGAGAGTTTTAAATGCTTTAAAATTCTGATAGAAAGTCTCAAAAGTTCTTTGAAAGAATAGTTATGTAGTAATCAGGTAAGT
>NZ_QGDO01000013.1 GCF_003149185.1 Sediminitomix flava
TCCACTAATTCGATAAATATCAAAATAGGAGATAGAATTAGAATAGCTATAAATACTCTAACTAATATTTTCTTCATTAAGATTAGGGCTAACGACTCGGGCATGGTATCGCAGACAGGTTGCGTCGCAACTGGCTGTGGAATATGCCCCTTGTTGTGAGGTGTTATTTATATTTTCTTAAACGACCAATTGAATATATTGACTATCTCTTCTACTTCTTTGGGTGGCTTATTTTTCATGTAGCTTATAGCGAGTATTCCTTGTGAAAAATCTAATGTTTCTAAGCCAAATTTTGTTTCAAATGAATACTGCTCCAAATACTCAATATCTTCTTCTCTTAAGTGATAAAACTCTTGAACACCCAAAAGTTTGATCCCTTTTATCGTTTCCAATAACTCTTGAAATTCACTCTTTAAAATTGGTTTGTCTGTTTCTAATTCCTTTTGAATAACGTAAATATCTCTTTCGTCGTGTTGAAATAAATCAAATGCAATTCTAAGAGGTAACTTGTACTTATTGCAGACTGCTTTCCAATTAGCTTCACTCAATGAACTGACACTTATAGAATCTATGTCTATTCCAAATTCTAAAAGATTTTCTGATTTGAAAGAAATAATTGACTCTTGATTAGGAGCAAGCTTATTAAAGCTAATTTCATCTATTTCAGAATATGGTATTATTAAATCTTTCTTTGGTTTAGGAAATTCAACTACAAGCTTATTCTCATCCACCATTACTGAAACTTCATTAGGCATAACTATAATCCAATCATGATAAATAAAGTATGTGTTTAAAAGAATTATAAAAGTGCTTACTATAAGAATAACAATTAAAATATTTTGTTGGAGTACATCCAAAGAATTAGCTGCTAGAGCAGCAAGTATTGCCAATATTATAAATATGACTGCCTTCCTTTGACGATTTAAAGTCAGCGAAAAATTTTCTTGTCTTGTACGAAAAAATGGATTCTTATAGTTCATTAGCTTGTTTATTATACCTCACAACGACTCGGGCATGGTGTCGCAGGTAGGTTGCGTCGCATACCTAACTGTGCAATATGCCCCTTGTTACCGCTATTTTTTATTTATTTTTCAACTATGCAGAATGTTTAAAACTTATGATTTTCAAAGCTCTGCAAAACATTTTTCTTTTTTTACGCTTTGTTTTTCATTTCAAAACGTTCCGATTTTTAAAGTCAATTCCTTCTTTTACAGCTCTTTTATGAGTGTAAAATCTAATCGAAAATTCATTTATAGAATCTGATTAAATCCTAAAATCTATAGTTTGAAAAGATCAAATCGAAATACAAATTGGTTGGTTATCCGATAAAAAATCTGATTACAATAAAATCGAAATGTAGAAAAATCAAATCCAAAAATCGTATTTAAATCCGCTAAAATCTAAATGGAATATTCGGTTTAAAAATCCAAGAATCTAAAAAATTACGCAGAAAAATAAAGTCCAACTTATATTTCAGAATCTTGCCTAAATTGATCAAAAAGCACTGACCTTGTTTGATTTAAAGAAACAATTTCCACTAAAAATTTTATCGAATTTGGACTTTTTTAATTTGCTTAGCGGTAACGACTCGGGCATGGTGTCGCAGGCAGGTTGCGTCGCAACTGACCTGTGCAATATGCCCCTTGTTATGGTGATTTATTTAAATTTTTCTTTATCCTTAAAATAATGTAAGACTCCACCAAAACAGTCATATTCCCCTGTTAGGATTCCTTCATTAAATAATAGATGTGCTAAAAGTTTCATTTCTTCATCTGAGCTTGTCCTAACATTCCATTCATCTTGTTTTAAAATCTCAGTACTTAAGTTACTTAGATCATACAACATGCTTACACTATCTAACTTATCTGTTGGATAATCATAAAATCTAACGTTAAGTAATGCGTCAACATTCTTAAACTCAAAAAAACGATTTGATTCCAATAACAACTTTCTCGACTCACTCAAAGACTTATCCGAATAATCAAGGTTAAATTCGCGATGAATTGCCCCTTTTAAGAAATCCGCAGTCGTACAAATTTCTTTTACATTTCCAGTATTTAGATCTCTTATTTTACAAACCACAAAATATGAGAACGTACTTTCACTTTGTACTGCAATTGAGAACAATTCATTTTTTTTCTCATCTGAAGCTTGAAAAATAGAGAATACAATTAAAAAAGTCAGAAATACTGTTTTCATGTTTTATTTCACCATAACGTATCGGGCATGGTATCGCAGGCAGATTGCGTCGCATAGCTGCCTGTGGAATATGCCCCTTGTTATCTCTCTTTTTTATTACTTAAATTCAATTCGTTGAAAGTCCATGCCATAATTGCATTTTTAGGGTAGTCATTAAATACACTTGCAGAACAAATAATTGACCAAGATTCTATTTAATGAAAATGACCAAAACTTTGATCTGAAAATTCAATTTTAAGACACCCTCTAATGTACATACATGTTGCTACGAAATCATCAAAACCTAAACGGACTCCGTAGTAATTCATTCCATTTAAATTGTATTGCTGATCTTCAATTTTATAAACAGCATAATCCATTAAGATTTCTCTACTTACACTAAGAGTTGGGGGTATTATTGATCTAGCATTGATATAAACAGAATCATTCAAAATTGGTAATTCACCTTCATTACCTCCACTCATTACTCGAAGCTTATTTTCCTTATCTTTTCTTAGAAAGAGAAAGACTTTTTGTCCCTTTTTATATTCTTTCCACCTTGAAGCACAATCCCAATCTCTAAATTTTTTAATCCAAAGGTCTCCATCTATTCCTGTTAAACTACCTTCTATAGTAACTTTAAAATCACTTTCTCTAATCTCAGAAATTGTCCCCCAAACAATCTCATCGGCATTTTGTATCATTTCAAATAGCCTATTCGGAGTATACTTAGCGAAACATATACTTTGGCTAAAGAATAGAAGTAAAAAAATTAGATGTACTCGTTTCATTTCATGAGAGATAACGACTCGGGCATGGTATCGCAGGCAGGTTGCGTCGCATAGCTGCCTGTGGAATATGCCCCTTGTTGTAGCTTGTTTTACCATTTACTTATTATTTCTTTGATTACACCTCTTTCTGAGTTTTTGAATACTAATTCGATAGAATTTTCTCGATTAAATCTGTCATCTATTAATCTCGGTAATTCCTGTGCTTCAAAGAATTTTTGTATTTCCGATGAGCGTAAATTTTGCTTAAAATTTGGAGTGTCCCAAGGAATCCATTCACCATTTGAGACTTTGGATTCTGAAGGCAAAAAGACCTCTATCTTTTTAAAGCTAGCCTTGATTTCATAACTATCATTTCTTCTGTTAAATCCAAAGTAATCAGTGAAATCATTCGATCTATGATTATTAACAATCAGCCTTCCAATGATGTTTTCACCGTGATAGAATCCTCCGTTCCATTGGATCTTCGAAATACCCGACAAGAGTAAATAAGAATAGTCAATTTTAAATCCAACTTTTATTTCAAATGGGTTTTGATCACTAATTTGAGAATTCAAGTATGGAATAAGAAGGTCATCGCCACTTAAATAGGCATTCATGGAGTATGTTTCAGAAGTGTTGAATGCGTACTCGTAGTTTTTGAAGTCTATTAGTTTATTTCTATTCATTACTTAACAATGAGCTACAACGACCCGGGCATGGTATCGCAGGCAGATAGCGTCGCATGCTGCCTGTGGGCTATGCCCCTTGTTAGCTTGATTTTATTTTTCCAATTTCTTAGCGTCTGTAAAAACTCTTCTCCAACTTTCTTCAATTTTATGATCTCGAAATTTCAAGACTGTCAAAGAGCTATCAAAACAAATTATTTCGATTTCAGAATTAGAATAAAAGAATTCGTCAGGGTGTGACCAAATTCTCGAATTACCATCAGCAAAAGGTAAATCTTCCTCTCTTATATAGTTTAATCTATTTGTCATTCCACAAAAAATTCCCCAATTAAACTGAATATTATGTCCTTCTAAAATATCTAAAAGTTCATGTCCATCAAATTGAAAAAAGTCTGAATCAAGATTAATCTTGTTTGTGAATTTTGAGTCTGAAGAATCTAAAATCAAATAGTCTTGTTCAGCTACGAGCCAATTTAATGACTTAAATTTTTCTTTAAATGGACTTATCAGATTATTTAAATCCGAATGAAATTCTACTTGATTTGTATTTTCTAGAATTAATGCCATTTATTTTATTCAAGCTAACGACCCAGGCATGGTGTCGCAGGCAGATTGCATCGCATACTGCCTGTGGACTATGCCCATTGTTGGGCACTGCTTTATTTTCTAAACTTAAAAAATCTACTAAAACCTTTCTTCGGAGTCTCCTGACAAAAATTCTTCCTATTAAAATCTATCACCTCTCTTCCATTATTCTTAATCAAAAGATCCATGAATGAATCGAATCCATTCTTTATCTTGTAGTTAAGTTCCTCCTTATACATTGGAAATAGACCATAGATATTAATCACCCCATTTGGTGAATTAATTGTTCCAAATTCTTCAGGTAAAGTCACAGTTGGTAAAACTATACAACCACAATACTCTGTATCAACTGAATATGGTATCATCCCCTCATCAGCTTGTAATGTATGCCCCATTCCAATCCACGTATCATAGAAATGTGGAAATTTGGCTGATTGTTTAATCATTGAAATAATCCAATCATTCTTAGTTTTACTTGGATATATATCACCAAAATCAATCCCTTTAGGAATTAAAACCATTAATTCAGCAAACTTATAAGAGACAGAATCTTCTAGAATTTCATCGACATTCATTTCTATTGAGCTCATACCAGATGTTAGTAAAACATCAAATTGTAAATTATTTGACTGGATATGATATACATCTAAATGAATATCTAAGGTTGGAATTTCATGAAATACACGAACATTAGCTTCCTTGAAATATTTTTCGATATGTTTTTCAACTAACTCGTAGTGTTCTTGATACTGTTGCTTTTCTCTGAAATTCATTTATTATAGTCAGTTTATATTAAGTAGTTCTTAACGCTTGTGCCCAACGACTCGGGCATGATATCGCAGCCAGATTGCATCGCATATGGCTGTGGAATATGCCCCTTGTTAGGCATATTTTATTTTTTTGCTAAACCTGTAAAAAGCATCGAAATACCAGTGAAGAATGGTCCATAAACTATTAGAAAACTGTTCCCCATGTTTATTATTCCTGTATATGTCCCAATTGTTATTCCTGCCCCGATAAATGTTAAAACACCACCAGCAATCATTATTTCATTTCCTTTCTTGCTAGAGCTTTGTGTTAATGCTCTTTTCTGAACTTCATTATCTACTAATCTTACAATCACTTTAATATCTTCTTCAGGTATGTTTTTTACCTGTAGATCTTTCCTTACTTCATTTAGTTGAAAGTCTGGATGTTGCGACTTATCGATATAATAATCAACTAATTGCGATTTATTCATAATTCAAAAAATTATTATGTCTAACGGTTTGCATATGGCTTGTGGCGGTTTCGAAGCACTTTCCTGTCCACCGAAACCAAAGCTGGCTACGGAGCGAACACCTTGCTGGTAGCCGTTCACCCGCCATAAGCTATATGCTTTGTTGTGCAACGTTTTTATCCCAAATCATCTAGTTTTCTTGTCACTCCCATCGTCATTGAATCATTGTCTGCGAAATAATTTGATAATTCGATTTTTGGCAGCACGTTTGGACTTCTACCATTCTCAGAACCTGGGCCAACATCGCCAATTGCTCCTCCTAAACCAAAGAAAATATATTTTGAGATTAATGGCCAAGTTACTGTAATCATCAGCTTGGTAATGAAAAACCTCATAATTGGCTCCAATACGTATTTTAATATTTTACTTGCAACTCGATCTATTGAATCTGGTAGGATTGTATCAAGATGAAAATTCCTAATTGTAAAATTTGATGGATCCCAAAGTTCACCAACGAAGCCCAAATCTCCATTGTAAAATTC
Source organism: Sediminitomix flava (assembly GCF_003149185.1). Classification (NCBI taxonomy): domain Bacteria; kingdom Pseudomonadati; phylum Bacteroidota; class Cytophagia; order Cytophagales; family Flammeovirgaceae; genus Sediminitomix; species Sediminitomix flava. The sequence goes on from NZ_QGDO01000013.1 coordinate 5,981, forward strand.
AATTAGCTGCCCTTTATATTTAATTTCATATTGCTCGGAAGTATCAACACTGCCCAATTTGGTTTTAAGTCGAAAAACTTTGAGCCATACTTTTAAATAAAAATCTAAGTAAAAACCTAGTTCCAAATTCAAATATGGATTTAATTGATCCCAAGATATACTTGCATGATCCTCCGTACTAATTTGTGCCTTATGAGATATTAGAAATGGTGGAATTTCCCAACTATCCTTGGATTTTGCCAAAACATTTCTTGACTTATTTGATTCACCAAGATTACTAGGTGAAAGGAGTTTTTCACTTGCTGTATTAGGAAGGAATAAGAATATTTCACTGTTCTTCGAATTTGAAGGGCGCGGATATTTTCCTACTGTTCGGCTAGGATAAGCACCACCACCAACTCTGAACTCGCCATTCTCATATGTTCCTGTCCCGAAAGTTCTGTCGTTTTGATCATCAATTTCGCACTGAGTGGGCTCTTTTCTTTCAAAAGACTCTGGCATGAATGTAATCAGGTCATCTCCTTCAATATTAACTTTCTTAATTACAAAATCTCCTGAGAAGATGATTTTTGGGAACATTATTGAGAAATCAACTATTTTAAACGGTGTGTTTAGTCTTTCAATTAGCCCGTTGGCAACAAGAAATCCTGCACTAGATTCTTGCATATTTATAAAATATTCGATTTGCTCATCAGTATATCCATAATCATTGCGTAAGGAATTAAAGTTTAGCTCTCTTTCCTCTTGATTATTTAATGTAGGTGGAAAACTCAGATATTTTTCATTTTCTCTTTGTAGAAAGGCAATACCATCTTTGGTAGAAATACTGAAGCCGATGTATCTAAAAACAATCCTGTGCTTACTTATATAACTGTTAGCATTATTCTTAGTTTTTAGAGTGAATTCGATTTCATAGTTCTCTACTTTAATATCATTTATATCATTATAATTCACCTTTGGATTTGGACTTAGGGCCTCGAAATCAGCGTAGATTCCTTCTAATGGACTCTCAAGCATTTCAGCACTCATATTACCAAAATATTCACCACTAAAGGCTTCTATTTGTTTTTCCCAAATATCTTTAGTGAAGGCTACCGCAGGTAAATCTTTATTTAGGCTTTTCAATTCACTATGTACTTTGTTAATATCCATGTTTTTTGTTTTAAGAGTTATTGTATTTATTTTCAATGTTGCACAACGATACGGGCATGGTGTCGCTGGCAGGTTGCGTCGCAACTGACAGTGAACTATGCCCCTTGTTGTGGGTATTTTTATACAGTTATTTAAATTTCAGTAAACTTGTTTATCCAAGCTTCTAAATCTTTTTGATATTTTTGTTGAGCAATTAAGACTAACTCTTCAGTACTTTCTATCGGATCTATTTTAAACTCAGATTTTAGCCATTTAATATATTCAGACCTATTCTTGCTTACATTATAATCAGCTAAATTTTTATAATACGATATCTCATCATAATAAACCATTGGTTCAGAATCGAAAGTGAGTATTTTCAATAAGTCTTTAAAATTATCTGCAATTGCATAAACTCCTTCCTCACTTCCAAAAATTACAATTGGGGTATCTTGTGTTAGTTCTCCATTATTTAACCAATATGCATACAAAGAACCTGTTCCATCGGCTTGGGCAAAAATTATAAATGAATCTAGAAAAGAATTATCAGTTGAATATGTTTTCAACATAAAGTCATTCTCATCAAACAACAGTTCAAAACCATTTGAATAGTAATCAGATTGTGAATCTAATGAGAATTCAAAGTTTCTCAACTTTATGTAATCACTTGGAATTTTGTGATTCTTAAAAAGTCTGTTTAATTCTTGATCGGTCATTTTATCTTGATTTGAGCAATTCAGAGAAAAAATAGCTGTTAAAATCAATATTTGTAGAATTGCTTTCTTCATTTATGATACTTGATGATTACCCACAACGTATCGGGCATGGTATCGCAGGCAGATTGCGTCGCATAGCTGCCTGTGGAATATGCCCCTTGTTATACCTTTTTTATTCTAATTTTTAGAAATAAGTGATTTTTCGAACTTCAATAAGCTGAGAAGGTTCTAAATCAAGTATAGTTTGACTAATCCTTCTTGAAATCCAATTACCCTTAGAATCAAAAACATAAGTATTGTAATAATTAGTATCCATCAAGGTATTATCTACATAATGTTTTGATTTTTTTAAAAATCCTTTAGGGTCATAAAATTCTTCTAAATATGCTTTTGCTTTTTCCTTTTTATCATCATTAAAAAAAGTAGTCCTAGTGAAATTTGGAAGGTAATCATACTCAATATAGTATGGAGTTCCATAATAATCTTTTTGATAACAATTTAAAGGTTGCTCTTTAGCATTTAATTCTGTTATATAAACAGTATCTGATTTAGCTTCATATATATGAAACTGTTTCTTTATTAAAGAATTTTCATAATGATAAAGAATTCTATGGTCATTATAAATAGACGCAATTATAAGATAGTCATTACTATACATTTCAGTAAAACTTATGATTGTACTGTCATTTCTAATTACCGATGTTTCAATTCTTTGTACCTCTCCTTTTAAATTAAGATCATTCCAATACCACCTATCTGGAGCAACCTTTGTGCAACCAAAAAGAATTGTGACAAACAAACACAATATTATAGAAAGTACCCTCATTAGTCTGTTATGAATTGATTATTATTTTATTAGGTATAACGTATCGGGCATGGTGTCGCAGACGGGTTGCGTCGCACCCGACTGTGCAATATGCCCCTTGTTGTAGCCTTTTTATTTTTTTAATATTATAAA
>NZ_QGDO01000014.1 GCF_003149185.1 Sediminitomix flava
AAAATAGAAAAATAAAATAAAAAAGTAGGTAACAAGGGGCATATTCCACAGCCATATGCGATGCAATCTGGCTGCGATACCATGCCCGAGACGTTAGCGAGAAATATTAATGAGGATTAAACTAATAATACTATTATTCATGATTTCACATTCGTCGTTTGCTTGTAGTTGCAAATGGCTTGGTGATTTTTTTGAGGCTAGTAAAAAAATGGATCTTATCGTAAAAGCAGAGGTTATTGAAAAACTGAAAGAAGATGAGCCGTTTGATACGATAATGCGAATTAAAATACTTGAAAAGTACAAAGGGAATGAAGAACAGAATGAAATTTTAGTTTATGGGGATAAAGGAGCTGATTGTTTAGCTTACATAAGTGAATTTGAGTTGGGCGAAGTGTATTATTTAGCTTTGGGAAAGTCTTTAATATCTAATGACAAGTATTTGCAAGGTAATTGCGGTGAGCTTTATCTGACTGAAGGCCGTAGGTGGAAAAATGATAGGAAAGAAAGGGGTTTTATCAAAGTACAAACGAATTTCAGGAATGAATGAGACAGAGTTTATAAAAAGATTGAAGTCTGAAAATTTCCAAATAAATTATAAAATACTCTTATTTTCAACATTAATATTTATACTATTTATTTATGTATTCAGAGTATTTTTAAGTAATAAAAAATCTCGCTAACAAGGGGCATATTCCACAGGCAGCTATGCGACGCAATCTGCCTGCGATACCATGCCCGATTCGTTGTGCTTCATTAATGATATCTTGAATGAATAGAATAGTAAATTTCGGATTATTGATATTGACGCTTTTATTCTCAAATTGCTCGACATACTTGGAACTTGAGGATTATTTGGATGTGTCTACCCCTTTTAATTTGACTAATCAGACTATTGACACTGAAACAGGATTAACAGAAAGAAAATCTGAAACTATCGAAGTGAACTCTGAAAAATGGAAAAAATTAATTGATTGGAGTACGGGTAAGAGAGAAGGTTGGACAACATCACCTGCTTCATATATTGGAGATATTTCTGTATCACAAGGAGATTTCAGATTAATTCACACAAGAGGTTCAAAAGGAGTTGTAATTGCTTTTACAGATAAAGAAGGAAAACCAAAACAATATACTAACGTAATTCAAGAAGGAGAATTGAGTTTTCTTTACGAACAATAAAAACGAAAGCACAACAAGGGGCATATTCCACAGCCATATGCGATGCAATCTGGCTGCGATACCATGCCCGGGTCGTTGTACACAATTCATGAAATATTCTAGTGGAAATTTAGAAAGATATGCTATAATCTTGATGTATATCAGCTTATTGGGCTGGTTACTTTTAGATGATAAAAATATTCTTGAGTACGTATCTTTCTTTGCTTTAGGATTTTACATTTTAGGATTTATGCTTGAATGTAGAAAAATAATTAAAAAAGTAAAGCCTTCAACAGGACGATTATTTGCTTACAAAAGGACTTTCATAGGTGTCGATTTTATTTGGATAGCACTTTTACAAATACTGATTATAACAAATTGGCAATATGATAATTTTTCAATTCAATGGATTTTAGTACCATTTTGGTCAACGATCTTGTTAAAAGGTTTTTTAAAACAGATTTATGATGATTATTATATTCTGATTGATGAACATAAGATTAGAATTAGTGAACATCAAGAGTTTGTAATAAACGTGTCAGATATAAATGAAGCAGTCAAAAAAGAAGAAAAGTATCGTTTGATTAGTAAAACAGATAATATTGATATTTACTTCAATAGAATTGCGCCTTCATCAAGAAAGGAATTGAAAGAAGAGTTAGATGAAATTATCAGCTCAAATAAAATAAACTGTGTACAACAAGGGGCATAGTCCACAGGCATCTGCGACGCAATCTGCCTGCGACACCATGCCCGAGCCGTTGGCTACAATTAGTAAAATGGTACTAGAGATTACAGATTTGAATAAATGGAAAATAGAAAGGGAAATCGGAAAAAGAAAGTCCATTGATTTTTCAAAAATGTCTCCAATTGGTAGTACATCATATTTTTTGAAAGACTTTATATCTTTTGATAAAGAACAAGATCAAAGAAAACTAAAGTTGAACTCAAAATGTATTTTCGAATTATTTACAGATGGGATTTTACTACATTCGAATTATTCAACAAGTCAACTTCTAATTCCGATTAAATACTCTGACATAACAGATCTAAAACTAATTAAAGGTGATGAACTTGTGAACCCAAGAAAATTTTCTCTGATGTGGATTCTATTAAAACTAGGAGTTCCTTTAACCATTTCTCGATATTTTTGGGGAGGTCGTACTATAAGTTATTCAATTGGAGATACTGAGCTAATAATAAGTACCACCTTTTTTAAAATGAAAATGATAACAAATGGTTTTACGTTTGAAAGTCAAGAGGATTTTTTTAGAAGACTACCAATAGAAAACATTCAAATAATAAAATAAAACTGTAGCCAACAAGGGGCATATTGCACAGTCAGCATTGCGACGCAATCTGCCTGCGACATTATGCCCGTATCGTTGGCAACAAGCAAAAAATGAAGAAGTACGGGATTAAAATATTATACGGAATATTATTAATAGGAATTGTCATTTCAATTTTTCATGCGTTGAATGATAGTGGAGGTTCTGCATTCGGAAATATCATTGAGACATTTATTTATACCTCTCTACTGATATTTATAACATCTATTGCTCTATTAATATTATCGTTTAAATATTTTTCTAAAAAAGTGGCTATTTGGATTTTATTGCTTTTAAGTATTCCTCTTGCGATAAAATATATTAGCTATTCTGTCAATGAATTATATTTAGAAATGATTGACACAACAACTCCTAAAGAATTTGTTTATGAAGTTGAAGTTGATTCAAATAGTTACCATAAAGACAAAGCTAGATTACAAAAACAGATTGACAGTTTAATAAAAATCGAAGTTATTGTAAAACCTGCAGAATTAGCACCTAGATATTTTGGTGGTCAATTTTATAAGGATACATTAAAAAGAGACTGGGCAATAGATTTATCTTTTTCGTTAGAATACAAACAAACGATTGTTGACACTCTTTTTTATAATGAAAACGGGAATGAGGTTGTTGCTGGATTGTTAATAAACAAGGTGTTTAATGAATATATTGATTATCCGAATGGAGGTATTGAGTTTATTGGAAGAGGTTTTAGATATTACAAAGATAAAATTAAGCCTTTTGTGATGCTTAGTAATTCAGTATCGGGGCATAAGACTTATAGTTCTTGTTCTGACAGATTAAGATATTACTATTTCAAGAAAATTGGTTCTTATGAAAACAAACTTAATATGAATGACACCAGATTTTTGAACAGTAGTGAACAATAAATGCCAGTTGCCAACAATAAATATACGTAATGCGGGGCGATGTGATAAATTTGAGCTTTAGAGCAATTAATAAACGAAGTAGCGGTTTGATAGTGAAGTGCATTGAAATCCCGCACTACGCATATTCGAGACGTTGTGTGGAATAACTAAGTGAGAATATGAATGTAGGAGTTGTTTTAGTAGGAGTGATTTTTTTAGCAATGCTTTCGTATATGATAATTATGGGAGTTAATGGCTTTAAAATGAATAGGGAAATATGGCGGAAATTAGAAGTTGACTTCCCCGATAATGATAATAAGCAATTTTTACATATTTGTAGGATTAGAAGAGCCTTTTTACGAGGACTACCTATTACTTTAGATAAACTTAAAATAGGTGAACAAGGAATATGTATTACACCATTTTTTTATTTAACTCAGAATTCAATTTATATACCATACAAGCATCTTAATTTCCTTAGAAAGGAAAAAACAAGTTTGAGAAGTGAGAGGTCGGGGAATTTTATAGAATTGAAAATTGATATATCAGTTCCTATTCTAATTACTTTAAGAGAGCGTGATTCAAAAATTCTTCTTGATTTAATTAGGTATTCAAAAGCAAAAAAGAAATAAATCTCCACACAACAAGGGGCATATTCCACAGGCAGCTATGCGACGCAACCTGCCTGCGATACCATGCCCGTATCGTTAGGGTGCATTTGAAAATGACAATGAGAATACTAATTACAATATTGACTTTTAGTCTTCTAACAGCATTTCATAACAGACAGGAAAAGACGATTTTGAATTTTGCGAGTGAGCAGACTGACTTTGAAATACTGCAGTCTTTTAAAGCAGGGTACTTTGTTAATTCAATTGAAAATCACGAACTTCACGATAAGAAATATGAGATTGCAATTAAGGCTAAAAAATCTCACTCTAATAAAAACAGCTACGACAAGACAGTTTATACACGAATTCAAATGTGGCAGTTTGACTTTGGGACAACAGAAAAAAGAATTCAAGCGACAGATTCACTCTTGAACTGCTTTCCGAATGACTGCGCGAAAATCAAAAGGCAGATTGACCAAGGACTAAAAATAACACCGTCAATTTGGATTATTGAAGACAAGACAATCTACATCGCCCGAACAGCTTGTGAACAAGTTGACGACAAGTGGACTGAATTTAAAGGTGAATTTGCAGACTCATTCGCAGATAACAGCACAGAAATAATTGTGACTGAGTGTGGTAAATTAACTTGGACGACAAAAGAAAAAATAAAAAACGCACCCTAACATCGGGTATAAGCCACAGCCGCCTAAAGGCAGGCTCCGGCCCATACCCTAGGCGTTAGGCAAAATTATTAAGTGAGCATTTTTTTAATTAAGATTCTGCAAATTCCCCCAAATCGTAAGTAGAAAAGGTGAATTCGGAATTGCAGATTTTAGATTTTAAAACAGACTTAATTTCAGAATCAGATCGACTGATTTATAAAAGTCGGCAAACGAATCTTATCTGAATCTAAAATTCAAAATGAGGACGAATTGAGAACTCAAATGAGCGTGAAAACAGATTTTCTCTTATCAGAATTTTAGTGAATTTTCAAACTGCCAATTGGATTTAATCTCAGATCAAAATACTCTGCAAATTTCCATGAAATGTGGCGAAAAAGGAATTTGAATTTAGAACGTAAAACACTCTATAAATTCTCATAGAGCGTAGAAATAAACAAATGAATTAGCACGTGAAAAAGTTCTGGGTAAAATCAACTTTAACTGATTCGCAAAAAGAGAAAAATAAAAAAACTTTGCCTAACAAAGAGCATAGCCCACAGGCAGCCTGCGACGCAATCTGCCTGCGTTACCATGCTCAGGGCGTTATGGCTAATAATTCTAAATAATTAAGGTAAGTCGAAAGCAAAATGGTTATTTCAATTTTATCAATACTTGGTTTAGCATATAGTTGGAAGGATGGAAAGGGAAAATTCCAAAAAGTAATTACAACTCTTTTAGCTATTTCTTTTTTGATTTTGCTATTCAATTCAAAAGAATTAAGAATTTCAAGTACCCTACTTCAACTATTAGTATCCTTTTTTTGTGTGATTTTCTCTTTTAGAGCAAAACGTATAAATGGATTAGATAGATTTTTAATTGGTGGATTTGGTATAACTTCAATTTTCACTAATATTTTTAGAGTTATGCATTATCCTTATCAATTTGAATTATCGTTTTTGCTTTTACTAATTAGTGTAATATACCTGTTTAGTAGAGTTTATTTGAAAGATATCAAAGGATCAGCTCATTTAGGTTTCATGCTAATTTGGGGATCATATGCTATTCTAAACTTCGTAGATATAGTTAACTAATTTGATTCATATTTTTGAATTTATAGTATAAGCTATACTGGAAAATAAAACAAAAAAAGCCATAACAAGGGGCATATTGCACAGGCAGTGTGCGACGCAACCTGCCTGCGACACCATGCCCGAGTCGTTGTGGCTAATAAGACATGATTAAGAAAATACTATTACTAATAATTGGTTTCTTCATTTCAGGTTGTGGTAATAAGAAACCTATTGCTTCTAAAGCAATTCCCAAAATGATGCAAGTAGATTTGACAGGAGTTGATATTGATGACTTTCCTGTTGGTTTTGGACAGGTATTACAATTTGAGAATGGAAATGACTCACTGAAAGCCGTCGTTTTAGACTTTAGTGATGAAATTGAAGATAAATGGGTTGGAGTTTGCTTTATTAATCAGAATAAGCTTTTTGGTCGACAAATTCCAAGCGGATTAATCAATACACAATGTCTTGATTTGTTAGATTTGACTTATATCCATACTCAAGCTTTTACAAATTTTAAGGTACTTGAAACTATTACAGTAGATAAAACAAAAGTAGGAGTAGGTTCTCGTAGTGTGGTAAAAACTTTTTCTGATATAAAAAGTAATTTTGATTGGGGTATTGAGCAAAGATTGAAAGAGCAAACGCCATTCAATCAAGGACTAACAGATCCGAATGCAATAAGAGAGTGTTATTTCGAAATTGCAAAAATTAAAAAATAGCCACAACAAGGGGCATATTCCACAGCCATCTGCGATGCAATCTGGCTGCGATACCATGCCCGAGTCGTTGGCAACAATTATGAAAAAACTACTTATTTTTTTAATGCTTTTGACAAGTTGTTCAGAAGTTTATAAGACAGAAGTTATTGAAAAACTTCCTGATGGAACACCTATAATTGTAAAGGAATATCTAAAAAAAGGGGATGACTTTTATATACTTAAAAATTATTATTTGAACGGAAATATCAGATTTGAAGGAAAGGTATCAAATGATAAATTAGTTGAGTACAAAAAGTTTTATTTCGAGAATGGTAACCCTAGTAAATACATTGAATTAGAAGATTCGGTTGAATTAGAATACTGTTGTCCTAATGGTAATTATATACACTATTATGAAAATGGGATAGTTAAGGAAACTTATAATTTGCGTAATAAAAAAAATGAAGGACTATTACTCCATTATGATACACTAGGTAAAAAACTATTTGAGATTAACTTTTCCAAAGGTTTAAAAGATGGAATAGCCAAAAAATATTATTCAAATGGGGCATTACATTCAATTCGAACTTACGAAAATGATACTTTAATAGGTGAATCTCATTACTTCAAAGAAAACGGAGATTCGTTAATTACTTATTCTGTTTTTTCGGGAGTAGAGACATTACCAATTAAAAAATGGTTAGGTAATGGACAAGTATTTTTTGCAGATTATATTAATTATGATTTAGCTGAATTCATATGGACTGATTCACTAGGAAGAGAACTCAAAAGAGTTGAAGTAGCTTGGGGGAAGGAAAGTGAATATTACTCTGATGGATATTGGTTATTTCCACAATAAAAAAAGTTGCCAACAAGGGGCATAGTTCACTGGCAGTCTGCGACGCAACCTGCCAGCGTCACCATGCCCATGTCGTTGTAAGCCATTCGTAGTAAGCATAAATAATGAAAAGTGTTATAATAGTTATTTTATTTTTAGTCAGTATTCAATTGAATGCTCAATTTATTGAAAAAGGTGTGACTAAAATATTTCGAGGCATAACATCAGATGCATATGTAATACTAAAATTAGATTCTGATTCTACTTATTCGATTGATATTTCGAAAAATACTTGGTGTAGTTTATGTGATTTTGATTCACTTCAAAAGTATATAAATCAAAAAGGGAGTTGGTTTATAGATTCAAATAATAAAGTTCACTTGATCGAATTCAATACTGAAAATGAATATGAATTAGAAATTAAAAGTGCTGATAGATTAAAACCCCTATTTGTAATTAATAGACATATTTACAGTGATTTAGAGAAATCGTCTGAGCAAAATGTAGAAAAGATTAATTTCGTTATTAACACAACGATTGAAAACTCAAGAAGTAACTTAGATTTAATCTTAGAAACATATCCAAATGGAATAGTAAAAGAGACAAGAGATTTAGAAGGGGAAAAACCAAGTGGATATGTTGTGAAATATAACAGAAGTGGAGAAACTATATCAGTAACTCGATATAAAAAAGGGAAAATAAAAAAATAAAACGGCTTACAACAAGGGGCATAGTTCACAGTCAGCATTGCGACGCAATCTGCCTGCGTTACCATGCCCGATTCGTTGTAGTGCATTAAAAAAGAGCGAATGGGAAAATTAATATGTAAGTGTGGACATGTAATTGTTGACCAAACGGATAACTTGGAATACAAGGGATATATCTTGCCTGACACTTATGTTGATGATGTTTCAGAAAACTTGACCAACAATATCGACTCGTTATTTGAAGCAAACAAAAATGGAAGAAGACTTGAATGGATTAAGAAAAACTTTCATGTGCCACCTTATCCAACTGATTTAAAAGACTCTTCCATGATTCACGATTTACTTAATGTGATTGACACAGTACAAGATATTTTCGAATGTGAAAATTGTGGAAGAATTGCAATTCAAGTAGCACAGACCAACGAATTCAAATTTTTTACACCCGATTCTGAAGACACTAAAGGAATTTTAAAAGGAAAGAAAAATAAAACGCACTACAACAAGGAGCATATTCCACAGGCAGCCTGCGACGCAACCTGCCTGCGATACCATGCTCAGACCGTTATCGATAAGAAATATCATGTATTCAAGTATAATTATAATAGCGTTAGCCTTTTTTTGCTTAGGATATATTTATCTATATCTCTTTATAACT
>NZ_QGDO01000015.1 GCF_003149185.1 Sediminitomix flava
AATATCATATTCTAACTGTTTGCTAGAATCTAAAAAATCTTTAAGACTTGGTTCTAATACCATTTTTATTTGAGATTTCTAATTATACACAACGAATCGGGCATGGTATCGCAGCCAGATTGCATCGCAGATGGCTGTGGAATATGCCCCTTGTTGTGGTGATTTATTTTATAGAACGATTAATGTGAATCAAAAGAACTTCTTCTAACTCGCCACTTTTATCCCAAAAATCTTCTTCTAGTTGATCTGTTAAAGAATCGTATTTATCATCCCATTCTCCCATCAAGTCATTTCTTTCATCTATATCTTTAGGAGGAATCCCATCTGGGAACAGTGAATTAAATTTTCTAATTAAATCTGCTATTCCAGTACACCCTAAAAATTCTAAATCTTCTAATGTTTCAATATTATGTTCTGCTCCATAATTCACATAATGGTCTATAAGACCATCTGTTATTAAAGGTTCTACATTATACCAAATACGTTCAGCTTTTGTTAATTGGGAATAATCAGAATATCCTTTCGTAAGAATTTCCTCCCATTTCGGTTGTAAATCTTCTCGTGTCATAATTATCACTTTTCACCACAACGACTCGGGCATGGTGTCGCAGGTAGGTTGCGTCGCATACCGACCTGTGCAATATGCCCCTTGTTACCGCTATTTTTTACTTATTTTTCAATTATACAGAATGTTTAAAACTTTTGATTATCAACGCCCTGCAAAACATTTTTCTTTTTTACGATCTGTTTTTCATTTCAAAACGTTCCGATTTTTAAAGTCAATTTTCTCTTTTACAACTCTTTTTGAGCGTGAAATCTAATCGAAAATTCATTTTACAGAATCTGATAAAATCTAAAGTTTGAAAAGATTAAATCGAACTACAAATTGGTTGGCTATCTGATAAAAAATCCCACTACAATAAAATTTATCTGCGAAAAGATAAAGTCCAATAATCAAATCGAAATCCGCTAAAATCTAGACGAAATGTTCGATTGAAAAATCCAAGAATCTAGAAAATTACACAGAAAGATCAAGTCGAACTTATATTTCAAAATCCTGCCTAACTTTATCAAAAAGCACTGATCTTATTTGATTTAGAGAAATAGTTCTCACTAAAAATCTTATCGAATTTGAACTTTTTTAATTTGCTTAGCGGTAACGTATCGGGCATGGTGTCGCAGGCGGGTTGCGTCGCACCCGACCTGTGCAATATGCCCCTTGTTAGCGATTTTTTCTAGTTTATTTTGAAGAGATTAATTCTTAAGTTTTTCTCTAACTTTCATAAGAATTTTACCTAATCGATTTTTTCCCTTTCCATCTCCTCCGTCTCCCCAATAATCGTCATTTTCGGTATGTTCTATTAGAATTGAATCTTCTGTACTTAATAATAATTCTTTTAGTTCAGTATATTGAGTAAACTTGGTTAGAACAACATCATACATTACGTTATCCTTTATCTTATCCCAGTTTTTCTTAATTCTAACTTTTCTTGAACGACCTAATTCTGCCGCTTTCATTGGTGAAGCACTCTTCCTAATTTTCTCTTGGTAAGTTTTATCTTCAAATTTCTGAGCTTGAAAATAATGTTCACTTGTTGACCAAACTTTACCATTTATCTTAATTGGATATAATGCAAAATTGGAGAATTCACCCCATTTGGCTTTCTCGCTATAAAATTTTATTTCGTCTCTTTGCATTGCTTATTATCGCTAACGACTTGGGCATGGTATCGCAGGCAGGTTGCGTCGCATAGCTGCCTGTGGAATATGCCCCTTGTTATCTTCTTTTTTTCTGTTCTTTAAACCATTCAAGTTGACTCTCTATTCTTTCAAGAATTTCTTTGTCGGAGTCTCCATGAATATCTCTAATTCTAAAATTTTCCTCTGAAGGGTCTGCTTTATTCACAAATTCATTTATGCCCAAATTGAATAATGCTTGACCAAACCTTAGACTATAATGTTTGGATAAGTAATCTGATATTAAATCTAAAATCTGCTGATGTTCTTTTCTAGGATTTGATTTTTCCCATTCATCATAAAATTCTGATTTATCAATTTCAAAATTCTTGAACTCATCTAATTCTAATGCTTGATCTCCAAGACCTCCATATCCATCAAACCTCCTTTCTGAATCATATTTTAATCTATTGCCATTTTCATACAGTTCAATTTGTTTGATAGAATAACCATCAGTTCCTACTTCGAAGTACCAAATAGAAGTTCCCCACGAATCAAATTCATCTCCTCTGGTTTCATCCCATTTCCTTTTGAAATATCTATTCATCTAAAGAATTTATAACCATTATAGGTCAGTATATAAACTCACCTTATTTACTCAACATATTGAAGATAACGACTCGGGCATGGTGTCGCAGGCGGATTGCGTCGCAGAACGCCTGTGCAATATGCCCCTTGTTGTACTTCGTTTTATTTATTATTCATATCCAATCCATTCTTTAGTTTTAGAACTATATTCTTCTCTGTGCCAACCATCAATACTATATGATAGTATAAAAGATTGTCCTAAAGAATCTCGAATATATTGTATTTCATCGTGGTCAATATGAAAATCAGTGATGGAATGTGGATAACAACCTTCTTTATTTTTGACCTCGTCTAAATGAGAAATTAAAGCTTTACATTTTTTTCGCTTATTGCCCCAATCGTTTTTTCGCATTGGTAATGAAATAATAAAAGCTAAAGTCAACATCAATAAAACATTAGCTGGTATTTTAAAATTACGCTTTTTATAAATCAGATCTATTATACCAACAATTACAGTAATTATAAACAAACTTATCCATATGAAACCAATCGAAATCGTAAAAAATATTTCTGCTTTTGACATTAAAATACCTAAGAAAAATGCCAGCAAAAGTATGATTACAATACTAATTATTTTAGTTTTTAATGAATTCATCTACTCATTTTTTTGCGAATGAAGTACAACGACTCGGGCATGGTGTCGCAGGCAGATTGCGTCGCAGATGCCTGTGAACTATGCCCCTTGTTGTAGCCAGTTTTTTACTTTATTTTTTAGCTCATTTGCAGAATATTTTCACTTTAAAACTCTGCTAAGATTTTATTTATTTTACGCTAACAAATTCATTTTCAAACAATCTGAATTTGCAGACATTTTTTAGGATCTAACTTATCCCAAAATGTAGAGATCAAATCCGTTGTAAAAAATCCTAAGTTGTGACTCAAAAAGATTAAATCCAACTACGCTAATCGAAGATTTATAGACAATCAGAAATTTTCAAGAAAACATGTCGAGCTAACAAATCCGATTAGAAAAGTAGTAAGATTAAGTCCACTTATATTTGAGGGAATTTGTAGAAAATCTAATATTAAAAATCCGTTTGTAGTCCAAAAATAAACGAAAATCGAATTATTTGATTATCCAAAAAACTGCTTTTAGAGCTTAATAAATCATTATTTATCACCCATTTGCAGAAACTTAAAGATTTACAATTTTCTTCGTTTTAGTTTCATGTTTGGTTAATTGGCTACAACGATACGGGCATAGTGTCGCAGACGGGTTGCGTCGCATACCGACTGTGCAATATGCCCCTTGTTATGGTCTTTTTTTAGTTATTGTACCATAAGTTTTTTCTCCAATTCTTCACCGGATCTAAAAGACTTAAGATATTCCAGTCCTCATCAAAAAGTTCTAATCCTTTGATTAAAGGAGAATTAAAAATATCAATTCTTTTATCCGAAGATAAATTGAAATAGCTTGAGTTCCCTTATGTAGCGATGAGGGATGGTCTCTATGTTTGAAGTAATTAGCTAAACCTATTATTAGTTCTATTTCAGTCCTATTTGTCTCTTTAAAAAAAGATTTCTTTTATAAAAAACAGATTGATTTTCATTAGTTTCATATCGGTCATATATACTACCATTAATATAGTTTTGAAGACAGACAAATGATACACCTATTATAGGTTCAATTACTTCAATAGTTGAAGTGATATCAATGAGATTAGTTCTGTATTCTATTATTGAATTATGAAGAGCATTTAAAGTCAATTCAAGTGACTCTATCCTAAAATCAACCTCCTTCCAATGCATAATTTTTACTTGACCATAACGACTCGGGCATGGTGTCGCAGACGGATTGCGTCGCATGAAGACTGTGAACTATGCCCCTTGTTGGCAAACGTTTTTATTTATATTCAATTGGAATAAGGCTAGGGTAACTACAATAATCATATCTCAAAATCTTATAATTAACCCAAATTTTTTCTTTTGAATCACTCCAACTATATGGTAATGAAACTAGTATTCCAGAACCTTTATTTTTAGCTGTAAAATAAAATAAAGAATCCAATTTGTCTTGATCTAAATCTGTTTCTAAAATTTCTATATCTAGATACTTCGTTGAAAAAGAATAAGTACTATAATCTAGCCTTGAGTATATAAAAGGGTCTTTTTTAAAAGTTTGAGGTACTTGAATATCATCTTCTGAAAGTATCTCTTCTTCCTCTATTATTTTTACAGGATGTTGATAAATCCAATTTATTGTATCAAAAGTAGAATTAGCCTTGACCAAACTATCTACAAATTCATTAAACTTATCTTCATCTTTTAGATCTATTTGGATGGTTCTTCTAAATTTTTGATCTGAACACGATAATAAACAAACCAAAAAAATATCGCTAATAACTTCATCATGTTTGCCAACGACTCGGGCATGGTGGCGCAAGCGGATTGCGTCGCAGTACGCTTGTGCAATATGCCCCTTGTTGGCGTGCGTTTTTATTTTTCACTTACTTTTCTAAAATTACTTTTAGCTAAATCTTGAATCATTTTTGTTGCTTCAATATCTGATTCAGCTCCATAAAATTCTTTACCCGATTTTACTAAATCAATCAATTCGCCTTCTGAGAAATAATATCGTCGATCAGAGGTCTTCTTTAGACTATATTTTTCATTTACGCTCATCTCAATTTCAACTGTATCAGCCATATGATAGACAAAATTGAATACTTCTTCAGTTTGATAAGCAAAGAAAAGCCTTGAGTCCCAATAATAGTATTCAGTTTGAATTACTCCATATGATAATCCAACCCATTCCATAATTTTATAGATACTATCATTTTTAATATACGCAGTCAAAGTTCCTCCTCCGTCAGTCATCTGTTCCAAGAACTCTTCATTTTCTAATTGAATAGTCTCAAAATCATTAATACTAACGATATAATTAAACTTTTGTCTTATATTTTTTTTTAGGATATCATTCTGTTGAGAGAATCCTAATGAGCGTATTCCAAAAGTTAAAAAAGTAATAATACAAATCTGTCTAATCATATTCTGAGTCTTACTCTAAGGTATGCATGCCAACGACTCGGGCATGATATCGCAGGCAGGTTGCGTCGCAAGTGCCTGTGGAATATGCCCCTTGTTGGCGTTTGTTTTTACTCCTTTATTAATTACATATTCACTTCCTATGCGTTAATCTCACGATTTCGCAAGTTTTATCACATATAATAATCAAAAATGTTCCTCCACGTTTTTGTTTCGGAATAGTGCCCTTTATTATCCAATATCCATCCAATTGAAATGCATCATATGGTCTTTGATCTTGAATCTGATTAACGCCATAAACTTTCATTAGAATCATTTCAGCGAAAGAGATAGCTATCTCTTCTGTGTCCAGAATCGATTCAAGTCCTATAAAATTATGCTGTTTTTTGTCATCTAATGCATTTTGTAAATAAACACTAGCTTGACTTTCAGTCATTCTATATCGATCTAAATCTTGTGCAATTGTATCGAATGAAATAAAGAAAAAGAACGTAATGAAAAGGATTCTATTTAGCATATATTATTCTAATGAACGCCAACGGCTCAGGCATGGTGTCGCAGGCGGATTGCGTCGCAGTACGGCTGTGAACTATGCCCCTTGTTGTAGGCAGTATTTATTCTTTAATCTGTATCTGTTATGTCAATTATAGTAACAGTATAATTCCTTTTATCAAAAAGCATGGTCGAATAGTCCCAAGCTATGCCGTAAAACCATTCAGAATTCTTAATTGCAAAGTCGAACAATAGGACTTCTTCAAATCGGTTGTCAAATTCACTGCTAATAAAGTTTGTTACTACTTTCCGAGCTTCTTTTTGATTGATTTTCTTATAGGCTCCACCTTGTCCTAGAATTCTAGCAAGTCGACCTGGTAAATCGTACATATCAGTCCAACTTTTCTTTACTTGAACTTCAGGTTTTAATTTGATTTCCAGGTTGTTTCTGTAATCGCTTAGGTCTTTATGTCGCAAAGCCTTTTTAACAAAATCAATCTCGTCAAGACGATTTCTGGAAGCAAACCAATGAAAATGGTCATTTCTGCTCACTTTATATCTATGAAGTTGAATTCCACCATTTACATGAGTTTCAATGATTTTTTCAGATAGAACATCAGTCGCGGTTGACCAATTTTCAATTCTTTCAAATTTCATTTTAGTCCAAAGTCCGACAAGCTGAATTTGACTAGGTCGCTCTTGTTCCCAATTTATTTCTAATTCGTCCATGTTTGTCGTTCTTCAAATTACCTGCAACGAATCGGGCATAGTATCGCACTTAGGTCGTGTTGATGGTAAGTGCGGTGTGAACTATGCCCCTTGTTGGCAATAGTTTTAGTATAATTTCTTAAAATCAGTTAGACCTATTTGATAGATCATGTAAGGCCACATTTCTGTTCCTTTCGCTCCCGAGAAACTTCCGACATTAGAAGTTTCTTGAAATTCGCCATTTTCTTCAAGTTGAATATCTGAATCATATGACAATGAGTATTTTGTCCTATTCTTCATTAACAATACAACTTGCATATTTTCTTCTCTCTCTTTTTCCGTTTCTCCATCTGTCGATAGGCAAAAGTAAAATTCAATAGTTCCATTCTTTCCTGTCGAATCAAATAGTGAATCATTTTCATATGTATTCACAACTTCTTGATATGGTTCATACTCAATTATAGAATATTGAAATCTTATTGAGTCAATTGGATGTAATTCTATTGTAAATTTACTTCCTATCGGAAATTTAAATCCATCCGCAGGCTCTGTTGGTAATTCTTGTGAGAAGCTTATTAGGCATAAAGTCATTAATTGGAGAGTTAAAAAAGTTTTCTTCATACTTTGATCTAGTTTAATTTATTATTGCCAACGACATGGGCATGGTCTCGCTGGCAGGTTGCGTCGCACCTGCCAGTGAACTATGCCCCTTGTTAGCAGTATTTTTAAAAATCATTATGGATTAAATCATCACTAATAATTAGTAATTTACCCGATAATATTGCCTTTATTACCTCTCTTTCGCCAAATCGCTTATTAAGAACATTGAGAACTTTATTACGCTGATGTTCTTTCTTGATCATAATATATCGTAAGTCAGATATATCATCTATTGTCAATGCAAATTGAGGCAAATGGGGCTTCTCACCGTACGATTTATCTTTTAAGCTTTGGAATTCTACATCAGAACGAGATATAATTCTTTTATGTTTTGAATCTGATATATTCGGTATATACCTCCATTCTCGTTCTTGGTAAGTAATTATTTCTTTCTTTTTATAAGTCGTTTTCCAATTTTTAAAGTATGAGATCATTGGCGTCTCAATTTCATTTTGATAATAAGTTTGACGTTCAAAAGGGGTGTTATCATGAACATATACAACAGGTGTTATCGAATTTTTTAAAGCCCACTCAAGACTCATACCTATTCCATGTTTGCCGTACCTCATAAACAAGTCTACATCCCTTAAAGGTATATTGCAAAAACTAACCATAGGAATATAAAACTCTTGACCCAAAAAGTTTTCTTCACAATAAGATGGTGCAAATCCATTATTTAGGATTTTTAGAATTACTTCAAATTTATTCGAATAATGGAAAATATGATTGATTCTTTTCTGTTTAAAAAAAGGTCCTTCAATCTTCGATAAATATTCATCTTTAAACTTCCTTTTAATTTCTTCTCTGCTAATGCTCATTTCTTAACTGAATATTTTTCATTACTGCTAACGTATCGGGCATGGTATCGCAGCCAGATTGCATCGCATATGGCTGTGGAATATGCCCCTTGTTACCCAACGTTTTTTATTTTGTTCTTAATCTTTAAAGACCATTCTAAATCAGATGGATCTATAATAATCACATTGAAATTAAACCTTTCTGATTCGATTTCAACACCTTTTAAATCATCAATATGCAAATCAAACCCAAATAAACTTGGACATTTTGACG
>NZ_QGDO01000016.1:0-2704 GCF_003149185.1 Sediminitomix flava
CATCAGAAAGTTACGGATCATTAGTACTGCTCGGCTAAACATCTCTCAATGCGTACACCTGCAGCCTATCAAGGTCGTCATCTACAACCCTCCTTTAAAGAAGCCTCATCTCGAGGTCGGTTTCGCGCTTAGATGCTTTCAGCGCTTATCCTTTCCCAACGTAGCTACTCAGCAATGCAGCGGTCACCACAACTGATTCACCAGAGGTTAGTCCAACTCGGTCCTCTCGTACTAAAGTCAGAGCCTCTCAAGCTTCTCACGCCCACAACAGATAGAGACCGAACTGTCTCACGACGTTCTGAACCCAGCTCGCGTGCCACTTTAATGGGCGAACAGCCCAACCCTTGGGACCTTCTCCAGCCCCAGGACGTGACGAGCCGACATCGAGGTGCCAAACCTCCCCGTCGATATGAGCTCTTGGGGGAGATCAGCCTGTTATCCCCAGAGTACCTTTTATCCTTTGAGCGATGGCCCTTCCATGCGGAACCACCGGATCACTATGTCCTACTTTCGTACCTGATCGACTTGTTAGTCTCACAGTCAAGCTCCCTTGTGCCATTACACTCTGCATACGATTGCCAACCGTATTGAGGGAACCTTGGAAAGCCTCCGTTACTCTTTTGGAGGCGACCACCCCAGTCAAACTACCCACCACGCAATGTCCGGTCATCCCGTTAGACATCAGATAATAGAAGGGCGGTATTTCAAGGTTGATTCCACGACGCCTGGCGACGCCGCTTCATTATCTCCCGCCTATCCTACACATCCATTACCCAATGCCAATGCGAAGCTGTAGTAAAGGTTCATGGGGTCTTTTCGTCCCGTTGCGGGTTGCCGGCATCTTCACCGGCACTACAATTTCACCGAGCTCATGGCTGAGACAGTGCCCAGATCGTTGCACCATTCGTGCAGGTCGGAACTTACCCGACAAGGAATTTCGCTACCTTAGGACCGTTATAGTTACGGCCGCCGTTTACCGGGGCTTCAGTTCAGCGCTTCGTCCGAAGACTAACGCCCCCCCTTAACCTTCCGGCACCGGGCAGGTGTCAGGCCTTATACTTCGTGTTTCCACTTCGCAAAGCCATGTGTTTTTGTTAAACAGTCGCCTGGGCCTTTTTAATGCTACCGCTCTTGCGAGACGGCGTCCTTTCTCCCGAAGTTACAGGACGATTTTGCCTAGTTCCTTAGCCATGAATCACTCGAGCGCCTTAGTATGCTCAACCCAACCACCTGTGTCGGTTTGCGGTACAGGCTGCTATAGTCGCTTTTCTTGGAAGAGTGCTCTCTGTATTATCTGCGCTACCGAAGTATTGCAGTACTGTCAGCAGATGCCTTCAACGTCCTATTACCTCAGGACGCAACAAATTACACTCTCCGTCACTTTTAACCTATAGCAGGTACAGGAATATTAACCTGTTGTCCATTAGATGCCCCTTTCGGGTTCTCCTTAGGCCCTGACTAACCCTCAGCTGATTAGCATTGCTGAGGAAACCTTGGTCTTGCGGCGGGCAGGTTTCTCACCTGCCTTATCGTTACTTATGCCTACATTTGCTTTTCCAGAAACTCCACAGCACATCACCATGCTGCTTCACCGTCGCTGGAATGCTCCCCTACCACTAATTTACATTAATCCACGGCTTCGGTACTATGTTTGATGCCCGATTATTATCGATGCCCTATCACTCGACCAGTGAGCTGTTACGCACTCTTTAAATGAATAGCTGCTTCCAAGCTAACATCCTGGCTGTCTCCGCGATTGGACTACCTTTGTTCAACTTAACATAGATTTGGGGACCTTAGCCGATGGTCCGGGTTCTTTCCCTTTCGGATGTGGACCTTAGCACCCACACCCTCACTGCAGAGTATATTTAACGGCATTCGGAGTTCGTCTGGATTTGGTAGGATTTGACTCCCCCGCATCCAATCGGTAGCTCTACCTCCGTTAAACTAAACCTCCACGCTGCTCCTAAAAGCATTTCGGGGAGTACGAGCTATTTCCAAGTTTGATTGGCCTTTCACCCCTACCCTCAGGTCATCCAAAGACTTTTCAACGTCAACTGGTTCGGTCCTCCATCCTGTGTTACCAGAACTTCAACCTGCCCAAGGGTAGATCACTTGGTTTCGCGTCTACCTCCACTGACTATCACGCCCTATTCAGACTCGCTTTCGCTACGGCTCCGAACCTTAAATTCTTAACCTTGCCAGTGAAGAGTAACTCGTAGGCTCATTATGCAAAAGGCACGCCGTCACCCCACTAAAGGGCTCCGACCGTGTGTAGGCGTACAGTTTCAGGTTCTATTTCACCCTGTTATTCACAGTGCTTTTCACCTTTCCCTCACGGTACTTGTTCGCTATCGGTCTCCCAGGAGTATTTAGCCTTACCAGATGGTGCTGGCAGATTCAATCGGAGTTTCACCGGCTCCGACCTACTCAGGATACTAGCCAAACTTAAAAACTTACTTGTACGGGGCTCTCACCCTCTGCGGCTGACTTTCCCAAGTCATTCCAATTCATTTTTAAATTATTACGCCAGTCCTACAACCCCGCTATGGCCGTAACCACAGCGGTTTGGGCTGTTCCGCGTTCGCTCGCCACTACTTGCGGAATCACTCTTGTTTTCTTTTCCTGGGGGTACTTAGATGTTTCAGTTCCCCCCGTTGGCCATGGGCTGCATCTTCAATACAGCGAGTTGTCTCATTCGGAA
>NZ_QGDO01000017.1 GCF_003149185.1 Sediminitomix flava
ATTGAGAAATGCTTAAAAATGGAATTAGTAACATTCCCACAAAAAGTAATAGTATTTTCTTCATAAAGTAATAAGTTAATTTTTACACATAACGAATCGGGCATGATATCGCAGACGGGTTGCGTCGCAACCGACTGTGTAATATGCCCCTTGTTACCTTCCTTTTTTAATTTTTTCTAATTCTAAGTTTAGTTTCGACAACAAGAGGTTAACCTCAGTTTGTCTTTCCTTTGAAAATTTTAGATCTAATTCTTGATCTGAACTACTGCCTATTTTTAAGCTTTCTCCAGTAATTTCTAAAGATTCTATCTCAAAATGATTTAAACTCGTATATCGTGTTATTAAACCCGTTGGAGTAACGACTATAATAGTTAGATCATTCAGTAGAAGTAAAATTAAAATCTGGAACACTATTGAGTAGTATAGAATCTCATTATCAGAGATTAAAGTTGAAAATAAAAAGTTTACAAAAAATCCAATGAGAACAGCTACGACAAGAATTATGACAATTCCTCTTATCGTTCTAAAGTTGTCGAGGAAATTATTTATGACATACATATTTTCAGAATGTACAAAATGCCTAAATTTCCATAAGGTAAATATTTCTTTGATTATAAACAGAGTTAAGAAAAATACCGCTTGTTGAGGAGTTATAGCTGAAAAAATACTAAACAAGAACTCTATAAAATCTTCTCTTTCTATCATAATCTATGGAAGGTAACGTATCGGGCATGGTATCGCAGGCAGATTGCGTCGCATAGCTGCCTGTGAAATATGCCCCTTGTTGGGCAGATTTTAATTAATAAAAGTTTGTAATGGACGTCGACCTTTATTTAGGTAAAGCCCTGAAATAATTAAAACGATACCTGTTTTAAGGAAACTTGAGTCTAAATTAGTTGAATCTTGAGCAGTTAAATCTGCATAATAACTTAAAAAGTAAACTCTGAAAAACTCTGCTAAAAGAGCAAATCCCAAAAGGCTTAAAAATATCGTTACAAATTTTTTCTTTTTCTGGAAAAAATAAACTAGGGACAAAATAATTAATCCAAGATTAATCGTCATATAGGATATCAAATATATATAGATTTTTATCCTTGTTTTTAGAAGCTCATCGGTACTTTGAAAATATAAACTCCAGTCATCCGCTAACATTTCATTGAATGTAGTAACTATTCCTAATATAGTCTGAAGTCCACTAGCTAATAACACAATTATGATTACCCATAACCAACCTCCAATTGAATTTTCCTTTGCGTTTGGCTGCTCTGTATGTAAAATACTTTGTTTCATCTATTTATTTATAACTTATTCTGCCCAACGACCCGGGCATGGTATCGCAGGCAGATAGCGTCGCAGATGCCTGTGGACTATGCCCCTTGTTAGCCATTTTTTTCTTTTTAATCAAAATTCACGTCTAAAGTAGTTTTCCAACAAACATTCTTAGGCGTCATTTATTCGATAATTTAAAATCGATTCGGCTAAATCCGTTTTATTGTCTGTTATTTTAGAATAGTCATTACATACTTCGACAAGATAGTCCAATGAAAATAAATTATGATAATTAACTCCATCTAACTCCATTATAATTCTTCCATCTATTTCATTGTCATCAAAAAATTTTAACTCAGAGTTTATAGTCAAAGAATTTTTTAAATAAATCTCTATGTCGTAGTAATCAAGGTTTGGATAATTTACCTCTAAGAAAGAGGCTAACTTCTCTTGATCTTGTAGATAGTCTATAAATTGGAATAGATTCATAAAATATTACAGGTATTATATCTAATGCTTACTTCTAAATCACTAATTGTGGCTAACGACTCGGGCATGATGTCGCAGGCGGGTTGCGTCGCACCCGACCTGTGCAATATGCCCCTTGTTAGGCTTATTTTTTTAAGTTCAGTTTTCTTAATTGCTCTATTTCATCATTTAAAATCCTAAGATTCTTTAAATAGTATTCAGTGCTAATAATCTTAAGTTCTAATTCTGAATTAGTTTTTAAAGGTGGCGGTGCAACACTTCCTTTCAACATTAAGCTAGGTTCTTTAAAACTTCGAGTAAGTCCACAATCCAATAAACTGATAAAACCATTTGAATCGGGTTCATCCACATAGCAAAGCCATTTGATTCCAATCTCACTAGGTTTTATTGAACAAGACGATGTTACGTTTCCAATTAAAAAGTCATATTCCGTACCTTTAAAAGTCTCTACGATCTTTAGTTTAAAAGTGTTATCATCGTTCAATTCAACCACCTCTCCTATAAAAATCAGCTTAGAGTTATTTCGATGAAATTCTTGTGCCTCAGATAAATTCTCAATCCATTTACAATCACAATACGACTTTAAGAATAAGCACAAATATAAACTTATTATGAAACCAATTTTAGCCATGATTAATTAAGCCTAACGCCCTGAGCATGGTAACGCAGGCAGGTTGCGTCGCAGGCTGCCTGTGAACTATGCTCCTTGTTGGGGATCGTTTATTTTTTTATGTTTAATTTTTTGCAGAACAGATTCTATTACAAACGATCGAAATGTTCTGAACTAATTTCGAAATTCAATTTTAAACGAATCAAAATCCATAAAAATTGAAAAAAATAGGTTTGAATTCAGTTTAAATCCCGTGGGAATAGAAAACCTAAAGTCCGATAAAATTAAATCGAATTTAAACTCTCTTATCGCTTAAAAATTTGTTGACCATAAAGATCAAATTCCATAGAAATTGAATCGCATTTGAACTCAGTTATCGTTTGAAAAAGTCCGTTAGTCGTAAAGATTAAGTTCCATAAAAATTACAACTGAAATTAGAATCTGAACGATAAACCTGTTTTGCTATTTTGGACTAACTGAACAATGAGCCCCAACGTTTCGTATAAATTTCGTAGGCGATTGCGTGGCACTTTCCTATCAAGCCGTAACAATTTTGATGCGGGCTACAAACCTTCAATTCACTGCTATCTCGGCTATGAAATTTATACATTGTTGGTTGCAGTATTTATTCGTAATCTTTAATATCCATTTCTATCGTAATCGGCTGTTCTTTGAATATTGATGTTTCTAATCTATATCTTGGAGTAATCTCACAATGTTCTCCAACAACATAAGGATACCCAAACTCATTACCTTCTGTAATCTTCGCAAAGTGGTCTTCTATTCGTTCCTGATATTCTCCATTAATCATTGTAACCGTATCACTATCTATTGATAATCTAATTTGACCTTTCAATATTCCGAGCGTGTCTTTAATAATCCCTAAACTATCCTTTTGTAAAAAATAAACACTATCTGATTTAAAGTACAAGGAGTCAAAACTAAACCAAGCTCTTCCACCACTGTAAGAAGTTCTATGTGTAATGTCAAGATAAAAATCCCCCCATTTTTTAATTTCGTGTAATTTTGATCTCGGAATTTTAATTTCATTTTCTTTCTTTTTATGAAATTTAATCACTTTTAAAGTATCATTTCCAATCCAACCGAGAATTGTATATCCACTAAAGTTCCCAGAGTGTCTCGGATTATAATTTTCACCTAAATTTAAAATCGTTGTCTCAATATTACCAGATCCAAAAGCCATTGGACTTTCAATAAAACACTCATAAATTTCAACTTGTTTGTCAGGCGAGGTGAGTTTATAAACATGCTGTATCTCTCCCTCAATCTCAAAATTGCATTGAGTAAAGAGTAAACTAATAAAGGTCAATATTGTAATTCTATTTACCATGTTATGTTTACTTATATTGCAACCAACGAATCGGGCATGGTTTTGCACTTAGGTCGTGTTGACGGTTAGCGCGGTGTGAACTATGCCCCTTGTTAGCCCTATTTTAAATATCGTGTTGAATGATTACGACCATTTTATACTTGTCAGACAATATATAAAAGCTCACATTCTGTTCATCAACTTTTCTATAAGAATAATAAGATCC
>NZ_QGDO01000018.1 GCF_003149185.1 Sediminitomix flava
AGTTATAAAGAGATATAGATAAATATATCCTAAGCAAAAAAAGGCTAACGCTATTATAATTATACTTGAATACATGATATTTCTTATCGATAACGACTCGGGCATGGTGTCGCAGGCAGATTGCGTCGCAAGACTGCCTGTGTAATATGCCCTTTGTTATGCCTTTTTAATTTGTTTTGAACGACCTCTATAGATATATATCAAATTATTCAGTTCTGAAATTGAGGTATTATATTCTCCAATATCAATCTGAAAAACCCCGCTTCCACTTCTAATCTTAAGATACTCTTTACTTCCTTTTCCATAACCTTTAACATAAGCTTCAGCATCAATAACACTTCTCCAACCTATTAATTGCTGTCCCTTTATCTTAATACCGCTTTTATTTAAGGTCAATTGAGGTTGATTATCTTTTCGTTTTTTTAATGAGGTGTAAATCATAAATGGTGAGAAAATTAAGGTTACACCAATATGATAGTGATGATTATCTCTATCAAAGAATAATAAATATAAACCTAAGCAAAAAGAGCTAATACCTAGAACCAAAATAACTGTTGCACTAAGCTTATCTTTATAGATAATAATCTGTTTAGGAATCTTAGGATTATCCTTAAAAGCCACATCTACAAACCCCTTATTATTTGAAACTTTTTTATTAAGTTGGTTCAACTTCATCCTCTGTGAAGCACTCATTATCATTAATTTACTTGCAGAACTATTATCATTTGAGATAATCCCTCCCTCAACAGCTTTCAGATACAATAAATGTACATTATCAACATTTGAATACGCCCATATCTTCCATTTTGGTGTAATAATACTTGCATACAATAAAGCTAAAATAGGAGGTAAAAAAATACTCAAAATAGGTGTAAGCGTATACTCGAAAGGTAAAAGAGATAAATATATAATTGGCATACCTCCAAAACAGATTATCAGAGAAGGATATAAAATCTGCCATTTTCCTTTCTTCAAAGCTTCTTCTACTGTTACCATTATTAAGTTCTGTTTGTTAAAAAATTAGGCATAACGATACGGGCATGGTTTTGCACTTAGGTCGTGTTGCCGGTTAGTGCGGTGTGAACTATGCCCCTTGTTGGGCTTCGTTTTTTACTTCTTATCTATTTTTCGAGGAAAGCCAAAATAACTATTGGGTAATTGGCGATCTGAACGAATCCTATTTATTATGAATTCCTCATCATAAATTACATAGTAATATAATCTTGGATCATATTCACTTCCAGCAGAAACGATATAGCCATTATATATTCCATTTCGGATCTTATGACGTTCACTATCAGGGATAAAATCTATATACCCCTTATATAAACGGTCTCTTATGCTATCAAGTACATTTTGATTTGATACCGAATCATCGCGTATAACTTTTTTTAATAGTTCATTATCTACTGCCATTTTAAAAAATGTACTATCTGGATATCCCTTCATTATGATTTGAAATCCTCGATAAACCCCATACCTCTCCTCTAATAAGTTATAAGGGGATTTTTCGTCATCATATACACATAAAGTATCGACGTCTTGGGAACTTTGGTTTTTAAAATCAAATACAATAATTGATTCTCTTTTGCTTAGTTCTCTACTAGAAACATCCGTCAAAAACATTTCTAACAAAGATTTTGACGTATGAGTTAATTCTCCCTCACCATAAGCACTCTGTGAAAATACTGATCTGTACAATGTTAACAAACCAAACACAAGTAACACAAATCGTTTATATCTGATCATTTGACTTTAATTCAAAATTTGCTTTTATAGCTCTTCATAATCATCATCTGCTATAATTTTAATTATGAAGCCCAACGACTCGGGCATGGTATCGCAGGCAGATAGCGTCGCATGCTGCCTGTGGGCTATGCCCCTTGTTGTAGCTCGTTTTTATTTTTTAAATAGTAGGTAGTTTAGCAAATTAATCAAATGTTCTTTTGTATGAGCTTGAAAAATAAACTGAAAATACCAAAGCCCATCTGCTAAACTGTTTTTTTCAATGCGCCATTTAACTTCAAGAAGATCATAAATTATGTCTGATAAATCATCTACAGCATCGCCAATTCCATTTTCAACATTCTGTGATACTTCATTAGCATTTAGAACTGTATGATAATATCCAAAATCAGCTAGATTTAAACTTACGTTTTCTACAACATTTGGAAACAGATTTTTATCAAAATCCAAATAATTAGATTCATCTGATTCACTTGATTTAGGATGTAATTCAAACGTATAAGAATAAAGCCTAACTAGACTCTGTTCTAAAGTCTCCTCTTTATTATCGATTGTCAGATCTTCATAAAGTCCAAACTCACAGATTACATCTATGATTTCTATTAACTCGTTCAAAATCTATGTTTTATTACCCATGAGCTACAACGCACCGGGCATGGTATCGCAGGCAGGTTGCGTCGCATAGCTGCCTGTGGAATATGCCCCTTGTTGTAGCCAGTTTTTATTTTTTCTCTATCCATTTATTTATCAATTCGCCATTAGTTCTGTATGAACTGTATTGTAGAGAGTCATTTTCAGATTCCTTGATATATTTGATAAAGTCATCTTGAAATTTTTCTGGACCATTAATGTCTAAATTGATTTTATAGTCTCCATTTTCTTTTTCAATTTGAATTTGATAGTCGTGCGTAAACCACCAGTTTCTTTTAAAATGTCCCGCTTGAGCAAATAGTGTGTCGTTAGTGTAAAAGCTGAAAACGACGTGTCCATATTCATTATGAAGATTCTCAACCAGTTCACCATTTTTATAAATAATAGTTCCTGATTGGTCTTTAATGATTATCGATTCAGAGTTAATTTCAGGATTAAAGTCCACTGATATGTTATTGTCATTTAATGCAAGAACATGAAGCTTTGTCAGAATAGTGTCCTTGTTTCTAGCAAATTCTAGTTGAACAAAAAGGCAAACGCCAATTGTAAAAACTAGACTTATAATAATCAGAGTTTTAATTGTCGTTCTCTTTTTCATTTTTAAATTGGCTACAACGTATCGGACATGGTGACGCACTTGGGTCGTGTTGCCGGTAAGTGCGGTGTGAACTATGCCCCTTGTTATCTCTTTTTATTTTTATTTAAAACCAATCCCTTAGAGTCAAAGAATAATTTTCTTATGAGGTATCCTTCTCTTTCAAAAACGCTTATTACTTTTCTTAAATTATCACTACTCTTGTTTAGTAGTTCATATTGAGCTGAAAAAGTAGCTGTTGTTTCTATGAATTTAAATAGGAAATAATCATCTATCACACCATATTCTTGACCATATATTATCTTCACTTCTACATGCTGATTAGTTATTGAATTTGTAAAACAACATTCAGATCCATGAAAATAATAATTCCACGCCTCATTTATTGTACCTCTCTGATTTTTGCTCTTATTTCTTTTTAGATTCCTTAACTCATTAAGATTACCGAAGTTGAGATTAAAAGTATTTGACAAAAGTTTCATTAATTCATGCGAAACCGAATCAAATTCCTCGAAACATTTTAGAAATTCAAGTTTATGAGATAGAACAAAACTAGTACTGATTGAATCAATCACAAACAATAGTTTAGACCATTCCAAATAATTGAATTGTTTATCTGGAAACATCAGTTCAAGTTGTTGAAGAATAGGATCACTAATTACAATATTTTTAAACCCAGTTTGATTACTTCTATTCTTAATAATCTCCTGTTCAATATCGTGAAAGGTTACAACCCTTCCGGTATAATCTACTACAACTTTTTTACTCATTTACTTTAGAGATAACGACTCGGGCATGGTGTCGCAGGCAGATTGCGTCGCAACTGACCTGTGCAATATGCCCCTTGTTGGCAATCGTTTTTATTTATTCACCTAA
>NZ_QGDO01000019.1 GCF_003149185.1 Sediminitomix flava
AACGGCGACTTGTATGAGCAGTAGCGATTTGCGTGATACAAACTTATCAAATTTTGATGAAGTTTGAGCGGTGCACTGACCTTAAAATTTAGCACTTTTGCCGCTATTGCTTATACAAAATGTTGTGCATAGTTCTTATTCATTACAAATCCCAATATACTTATTATATGGACTACCTTCATCAATTACTAATCTATCCAATTCTTTGTCGGTGGTTAGAATCAATCTTCGGATTTTTACAATCGGATGTTTTCCTCGGTAAGGTCCTTCTTTTAAATCCGAATAGTTCATAACCGAACCTTCACAATTACAAATCAATTCTTGTTTAGGAGAACCAAAATTCGAAATTATCTGAGAATAGTCATTATGATGTAAAGAATCCTCTTTGTTTTTGTCAATATAGCTTCTATTGAAAATCTTAATCACTTTTTTTGTTGAATCAAAGTCAAGGACAAGGAAACTAATATTATCAGCAGTATCTTTTATTGAAACTCCAGTTCCATGGTCAATTGATACATTAAAGTCAGAATACAATATTTTATGAACTGCTGTTGGTGAGTATGTCTCAAATGGTTTGCCAATCTCCGCTTCAATCTGGTCAAGAGTCATTCCTTGCTTAAGATTGATAAACTTTTCTTCATTATATGAGTCAGAATAAATTGTATTATAATCAGGGTCTGGATTTACTGCTTTATCAACTTGTAGCATTAATATGGAAAAACCTCCAATCAGAACAATAACTATTATTAAAAGTATCAGATAAATTTTTCTCATAATTTGAAATCAATATTTATATGTGTCACTTTGCAGACTCTCCCTGAATTATGCACAACGATACGGGCATGGTGTCGCAGGCGGATTGCGTCGCATGCCGACTGTGCAATATGCCCCTTGTTATGGCTATTTTTATATAGTTTATTATTAGCTGAATGAATTTAATCCTAATCAAATTTTTTACACATTTCTTAACGTTATATGGTTGTAATTACAAATATCCCTAACTCTATTTCGAGTAATTAAAATCGATAGAATATTGAGTCGATTAGTTGATCCCAAGTTTTACGTATAGGATGATAATACGGAAGTTGATATATCGATAAGATTAAAGTCAGCGGTCCTAATACAATTAAAATTAAACCTAAATGAAAAGAGTTTTCTGAAGGCTCTAAGGAATAGTTATAAGCTCCAAGAATCTTGATACTACTTGTATATTTATAAGCTACACCCTTAATCTCTAAAAGAATACCTAAAACAATCGCTAAAAGACTAAAAATTATAGATACAATCTCCTTAGTATACTTTTTCTTTTTCATTCTTTTAAAGAATTTAATTGAAACAACTCCTTCTTCTACTTTAAGACTTAGCCATAACGACCCGGGCATGGTGTCGCAGGCGGGTTGCGTCGCACCCGACCTGTGTAATATGCCCCTTGTTAGCTTTATTTTCTATTTTTTTTAACCGAACGAATGAATTTTCTATTTATTCGTTGCTTAAGCCACAATATTGCTTGACGACGTATCAGATGTTCATTATCCGAATTTAATAATTCTTGTAATGATGCTTTTTCAAAAAAAGTACATCCGCTACATGTATTTGTATATAAGTTAGATTTATAATTATCCTCTATTGTTTCTAATTCTGATTCATTCGCGGAATACAAACCTTCTTCGATTAGTTTCTCAATTGTTATAACAGATAAGAATCTATTTGCAGTGTTTTTTGAGTTTAGTAGTAAAGCAATTTCATTAAATCTCTTATCCCATATTAGGTTTTCTAAACTCATGACTTCATCCGATGACATTCCATCATAAGAACAACCAAATCCAACTAATCCAGTTGCCTTCATATTCTCTCGATCAATTTGAAATTCTTCAGCATCAACATCATATTCAATAATTTCCAATACTATAGAATCATTTTGAGCATTAGAATGAGTAGACAGAATCATCAAAAATATTATAATCGAAATAGATCTCATACTTATTAAAGCTAACGACTCAGGCATGGTATCGCAGGCAGGTTGCGTCGCATAGCTGCCTGTGGAATATGCCCCTTGTTAGCTTCATTTTATTTTATACTTTTTGACAATTTAGAGATTGTGAATGGCAGTACTAAAATTTTAAAAATCCCGATGATCATTTCAAAAAAATTAGCTCTACGTCCATATTGATTTTGAGTAACTGAATTCACACTCAATATTGTTGGTGTTAGAATCAAAATTATCATAAAGAGAACAATCAATAATCCCGTCACAATACTTATAAAAGGGAAATTAACATCTGACGGAATTGCAGTAATAAACTCCATCGACACCAAAATCAATGTAATATCGAATAGAATCAGAATAATGAATCCGATTCTTTTAAATAGATTAGATACTTTATTTTTAGATTTTACACTTGTCGAGTTCCACAACAAAAATACCCAATAATAATACGACATCACGATGGTGAATTTTAGACTTAACCAAAACCCTAATTTTGATAAGAATGTATCTAAAAGAAAGTTTTGATTTCCTAAATCATAAAAGCTTGACAACGTACTTATAAGTAAGAAAAAGATAAGAATTATTGGTACTGTGAAATAAACTTTACGACTTAACTTTGATGTTTTGTTTGTCATAATTTATTGAAGCTAACGATACGGGTATGGTTTTGCACTTAGGTCGTGTTGACGGTTAGTGCGGTGTGAACTATGCCCCTTGTTGTAAAGCGTTTTTATTAATTTTTCTTTTGATCAATCAGGTTACGAAGATCTGTTATAGGTAATAGTTGATTAATATTTGTATCGTCTAGTTTTACCCAATCTATCCAATCTATACCCATTGTAATATCATACTCACCTATCAATCCATCTAGCAATATATATGTAGCATTGATAATCTCAGCTTCACCGTTATAGTTTCTAATATTTAACTCTATACCAATGTCTCCATAATTACCATCCTTGTATCTAAAATAAATATCAGAATAGTTAATCTTTACACTTCCAACTTCTATGCTAAAATTATCTCCTGGAATCCTTTGTCTAAAAGCATTAAATTTCCAATTTTCTAATTCGGGAGCTTTATCTATAAGCTGTTCTACAATTGGAAATATCTCTTTCACTCCTTCTGCAGAAACTATAAATTCTCTAATACCATTTTCATGAATAGGACTAAATTCAAATGCTAAATCTGAATTTACTTTTTTTAATTGAAATTGTAATTCATCAAATAATTTTTCCCTCTCAAATTGATTATCTACACCAGAATAGAATGAAGCATTATTTTCTTTAAACCACTCCCAAAAAACTTGTTCTTTAGATTTTTTATTTAAAAATGAGAAAAACACTATTAAAATAATTAAAACAGATATAATATATTTCCTTGTCATTTATCGAATGCTTTACAACGACATGGGCATGGTGTCGCAGGCGGATTGCGTCGCAGAACGCCTGTGCAATATGCCCCTTGTTATGCCGACTTTTTTATTTTCTGTGATGTG
>NZ_QGDO01000020.1 GCF_003149185.1 Sediminitomix flava
GTATTCTCAAAATCTTTCTGTATTATTTTTAAATGGAGATTCACCATGATAAATGATTAGCTTTAAATTTTTATATCGATAACAAGGGGCATATTCCACAGGCAGCTATGTGACGCAACCTGCCTGCGATACCATGCCCGAGTCGTTATGCCGAATTAAGGAATCAAGCAGAAACTGATTTTGATAAAAACGTTCTGCAAATTCCCCCAGAGCGAAAAAATAATTGAAATCGAATTTCCCAATAGACTTAAATTCAACAGAAATCGCAGTTTGATTTTTTAAATTTCGGCTAACAAAACGAACTGAATCTAAAATCAATAATTGGAACAAATTAAAATTCCAAAGGCGTAATAACGGATTTGCTCAGATTTGGATTTCAGTTGATTTTCAAATTGAAATTAGATTTATTCTTAGATCAAAAAAGACTACAAATTTTCGTAAAACGTGAATATTGTGACAAACGGAAAACTCTAATTGATGCGAAAACGGATTTGCTATTAGATCAACATGATCTACAAATTCCACAAAATCGTGGAGAAAAAAGGAAATGAATTTAGAGCGTAAATCGTTGTTCAAATTCTGATAAATTGTAAGAATTCAAAAGTGATTTTGCTGTAAAATAGGAGAGTACAAAGTTGTTCTGCAAATGTGCGAAATTGCATCACAGAAAATAAAAAAAGACGGCATAACAAGGGGCATATTGCACAGGTCGTTTGCGACGCAATCCGCCTGCGACACCATGCCCGAGTCGTTGTACATAATTATAAAAGATGATATCCCATATCAAATCAGACAAATCATCTGACCAATTGATCAGAGAATTAATGGACTTGAATATTGAGGTTGGAATGGTGGAATTTACAGACAAGGAAGATCTTCTTCGATTACCATCATCATTTGAGAAGATTGGGAACTTTGAACTAGATATACTTGCGATTGACATTGATAGTGAGTTGGTTGTAATGATAGATCATGACAAACCCGACTTTATTATGGGAAAGGTAGCTCAAAACATAACTCAATTTGTTGAGGCTTTAAAACTGATTGAAGCATTCTTTGAGATGTCTATGGAAGATGATGAATTGTATGCTGATGAAGAAGCAATGAGAAAGGTAACATCCAAGTCCTCTTCAATTGCAGGAGATCAAGATTATCTATGGTTTTACGATATGATGTTAGGGATTTAATAAAATAAACTATGTACAACAAGGGGCATATTCCACAGGCAGCTATGCGACGCAATCTGCCTGCGCCACCATGCCCGATACGTTATGCCTAATAAACTGATAAACAATGTTGACTGAAATACTAATCGAGACAATTGTTATACCTATTGGAATATCTCTTATTTTCGCAATATTCCATTATCTAATAATAGACAGAAAGAATAGAAATGTATATAAAAAATCATACTTCCCAACTTTAGCAGAGCAAGAAGCAAAAGAAAAGAAAGTTAGAAGAGGGTTAAGTCTTTATTTTCTAGGAGTCGTTTTAGGAGTTGGAATAACTTTCGTTTCAACATCACAGCTAATGAGTTTCTATCATAAGTCGCTTAATGAAGTTTCACAAGTTATTTTAATACCGAATATTCTAATTCACTCCCTAGTTTGTGGATTCATTATAGCTGTTCCAATTTCAATATTTTTGAACAATATTAGAAAAAGGTTGAAAGGCAATTACTTCCAAAAAGGGACTTTCTCTTTAAGTAAATTTTTTGCGTATTTATTTTTGATTCTATCAATCAGCTTTAGTTATCAAACAATTAGGAAAGGTGTTTATGTAGGAGAAAGTCAAGTTACAATAAAAGATTTCTTTAGCGATGATAGAACGGTTCCAATAGATCAAGTTATGTCGATAAGCCATGAAAAATCACTAACAACATTACATTTAGAAAATGGACCAAGCATATTGATAAATGATATGGAGTTTGACTCAAATAAGATTTTAAGATCAAAAGAGATTATAAATTTAAACAAAAAATAGGCATAACAAGGGGCATAGTTCACACCGCGCTAACCGTCAACACGACCTAAGTGCGATACCATGCTCAGGGCGTTGTGCTCCATTGTTGGAGATTGAAGTATCGAGAAATCATAGAAATGAATAAGATTTTTTTGAAAATACTATTTATTGTAATTCTTGGATTGATTCAAATATTTTTAATGACCCGATTCAATCCTAATATGATACCTGTTGAGATGTTTTTAGCAATTGGAATTACAGTTTTAGGAGTTTTCATCGGATTTTTTGCAATGTTGATCGAGCGTGGTAAAAGAAGAATCGGACAGTCTATCATAGTGACTTTTTTGATTGGATTTGTAATTGGAATATCAGCAACACAATACCAAAATTTTGAAAGACGTGAAAATGCGAATCTAATTATTGAAAAACTAGAATTGTATTTTCAACAAAAGGGACATTATCCCGAGAATCTCAAAGATTTAAAACCTTATTATTTATGAAAATATACCAACTAGCAATTGGGGTTTAGAAAGGGTGGATTTTGATTATAAAGTAGGTAGCTCCCAAAAAAAATATTCGATTGATTACAAAGTTGGAACTCTGAGAGGTTGGATATATTTAAGTGGAGACGGTTGGCAATTTTATGATTAATAAGTCGAATTTAAGAGGTAAATAGAAATTAAATAAAAACGGAGCACAACAAGGGGCATAGTTCACTAGCAGGTGCGATGCAACCTGCTAGCGACACCATGCCCGAGTCGTTGGCGACAATTAATAATTTTGATTTTTTTAATGAAAGTAGGTAAATATATTTTTTGGGGAATTTTCACTCTAATTATAATATTTGGACTTTGCCTTATATTTAAAGAACTAGAAAATTATTTACCTTCAGAAAGTCTTTCATTTGCACTTTTAGTTAATTTTCTTTTGATGTTTTGGTTTGATGTGACAGTACCAAAACTTAAATTAAAATATGATTTGTCTTATTTCGAAGTCAGTGTAAACGAAAGAAATATTTATAAGGTTTTAGGTATTGAATTATATAAAAAAATACTCAAGATTAGTGGTTGGGAGAAGTTTACTAATTCAAAAAATCCGCCATTATCAAGTAAAATTATAGATTTAAGGGGGCGTGAATACTTGACTTGATTAAGTGAATTTTCACATTTTATTATAGCCATTATAATAGGGTTGATTACGATAATATTTTCATCAACTCTAAAAGATTCAAAATGGTTGATATTGACTAATTTATTTTTTAATATCTATCCGATTTTTTTACAAAGATATAATAGACCAAGATACCTTAACGTAATAAATAATAAAAACTGTCGCCAACAAGGGGCATAGTTCACAGGCTTCTGCGACGCAATCTGCCTGCGACACCATGTCCGATTCGTTATGTGCAATAATATATTATTGATATTGAGTTAATTAACATCAAACTTTAAACATGAAATTATTAATAACCTTATTCATACTAATTCAAAC
>NZ_QGDO01000021.1 GCF_003149185.1 Sediminitomix flava
ATTGAAATTTTAAAATAGGAAGAAGCACATAACAAGGGGCATATTCCACAGCCATATGCGATGCAATCTGGCTGCGATATCATGCCCGATTCGTTGTAGCCCATAAAAAAAGAAAGTGATGGGAATGATAAATGAATTTTTTGTAGTTCCTGACGAACTCATAAAAAAAAGGATAAAAGAGGAATTTGATATTTATGATTATATCCAAAAAGAATTAATACTTTTTCACGAGTATAAAGATTTACCATTTTGGCGAGATGGGATTTCTTTTGGTACGAATAAAGGTTGGAACGCAACACAAGAAATTCTAAATCAACTTGACCAATCTGAAGACAAAATTTTAAAAAGAATTACCTACGACGATAACAAATTCTTATCCAATCAATTCTTTAAATTGAATTCAGATGTAGATAAAATATGGGAATATTTAAAGAGAATTTCTATTGCCGAATTTCATAACTTCCTTGAAGACGAAATTAATAGAAAGAAAATCGAAGAAAAAGAAGGTTATAGAATGCATTGGGTCAATAATCAATCAGCTATGGTTGAAAATTTCATGGAAATCCTTAATGCTTACTATAATGCTGTCAAGAGGAAAGAAGGAATTATAAATGAACTTGAATAAAATGAATACGGGCTACAATCGAGTAGACGGCTGACGATCAGATGATCGCCAGTGCGCCTCTCACACCACCGTACGTACGGGTCTCGTATATGGCGGTTTGTTAATTTTCAGTACTTCTTTTGTACAGATTAAGCATAGATTCATAACCTCTTTTCTCTAATCGCTGGATGGTTATGGTTGTACCAAGGATGGGGCTACAGGCAACTGCCCAACCTCCCATTCTTGTCCGGCTCCATGCATAGGCTTGACCTTTTTCGATACCTAAACGGATCAGATTCTTTCTTTTCCTTTCTGGTTTCTTCCAATGGTGCCATATGCAATATCGGAGGCGATTGCGTAACCATTCATCTACCTTCTTTAGCTTACCTTTTATGTTGGCTAGCTTAAAGTAGTTTACCCATCCTCTTTGGATTGACTTCAGTCGTTTTATCCGTTCGTCGAAGCTCATAGGTATGGTCTTACGACTGACTTCTTTTAAAGACTGTTTGACTCTATTCCACGCCTTAGTATCCACTACGAGTTGGTATTTTCCTTTAGCGCCTTTCTTGTAAGTTGGCACGAAGCCATAACCTAAGGCTTTGAAGTTGAAAGGGCGTCTGATTCCACTCTTTTCTTTGTTGATCGGTAATTTCAGCTTGTTCTTAAGAAACAGGTAAATACTATTTCCTGTACGTTTGGCTGATTGTTTACTTTTCAAATAAATACTGAAATCGTCGGCATACCGTATGTATTTATGTCCTCTTTTCTCTAGTTCTTTGTCAAGTTCATTGAGCAATATATTAGATAGTAGAAGACTTAGTGGACCTCCTTGCGGAACTCCTTTTCTTCTTTGGCATAGTTTGCCATTGACAAGAATAGGTGCTCGTAAGTAGCGTTTGAGCAGTAAAAGAAGTTTGGGGCATTTCACTTTAGCATAAACTAATTCTAACACTAATGCATGCTCAACTTCATCAAAGAAACTTTTCAGATCAATATCTATGATATCCTGATAGCCTTCATTGATATAGCTCAGTGCTTGACTGATCGCTTGTTGTGCATTTTTGTTCGGACGAAAACCGTAACTATGCTCCTGAAACTCTGGTTCGAAGATTGGACTCAATACTTGACACATTGCCTGTTGAATAAGGCGGTCTTCTACCGTAGGGATTCCTAGCAGTCGGGTTTTACCGTTTGTCTTTGGAATTTCCACTCCTTTGATTGGTTGAGGGCAGAACTTGCCGTTCTCCAATTTGGATTTAGTAGTTTCCCATGTGTCCTGTAAATGAGCAAGTAATTGATGTACTTGCATCTTGTCTATTCCTCCAGCACCTTTATTTCTTACCACTTGGTGGTAAGCCATTCGCATGTTTTCTTTTGTTAGTAGTTCATTAATCATATACTAAAATTCACTTAGTCTCGCTTAAGTAAGGGCTAATGATGTACTGGGAAGCTACCGTAAGCGTCCATCATCTCCCGTACGAATTAAAGACGGTTAACATTTAATCCTTCCCCTTTCGGGTACTATGATCTCGGCTGACTTCTCCTACTCAACAAAGCAGGAGATCTCCCCAGGTAAGAACATCCTCTTTCCTCCGATGCCCGCTACATCTACTAACAAGGCTCTCATCTTACGAAGTTTTGGGCTTTACAAAGATGTGCTTGCTTACCCGACCTTGATAGCCTCATATGTAGTTTCTGTTCGTCGGTACCGGATTTTGCAGTCTCGCTTCCTTCAGTGCTTACCTCGCGGTAAACCACCTTGCGACTTGCTAGTGCTTCGAGACGTTATTCCCGCACACAAGGGACTTGCACCCTCTAGATTAATGACTTATATTCAAACTATAAATCAAAGGATGCCCATGCTGGGCACACACAATGGCTCATAAAGCATATTTGTTGCCGCAGGCGCAACACAAAAAATACGCTTTATAGCCGATACGTTATGTGTAATAAATTACCTCTGAATGAATTTTCAAGAAAAAATAGCAGACTATGTACTTGGAAATAGAAGTTTAACTCAATTACCTGATATAGCATTAACAGGAATAAAAGAAAATTTAGAATCTGATTCGCTTGATATCCTAGCGAGTATGAATGAAAAAGATAATGGATTTGAGATAAAGCAATATTTCGAACAAATGATTATCGAACTTAATCTCCATTATCCGACTAAATTGGATTCTGCTAAGATCCTAATTAGGTATTACCTTAACTTGATGATTAGTGATACTCAGAATGTATTTTTGTACATGACTGAGATTCATAACAATGTTTATTTTAAATTTGATTGGTCTAATTTTGTATCTAAATCAAGTAAACGATACTTCGGAGATGAATTGGATTTACAAAGTTTATACACTTGGTATAGAGAGCTTCAAGATTTAAAAGATCATGGAAGACTATTATATTACAATGACCTACCTCGAGAAGAACAAAAGAGAAAGTTTGAGAATCACCTCCTTGAGGAAGCTCGAAATTGGTTAGAAAGAAATTAAAAATACACATAACAAGGGGCATATTGCACAGTCGTTATGCGACGCAATCCGCCTGCGACACCATGCCCGATACGTTGGCAATCATAAATAAGTAATCTAGCATGGGATTTTTTGATAAACTCTTTAATAGAGATACAAATCAAGACAAGCAATCTAAAGAAGTACAG
>NZ_QGDO01000022.1 GCF_003149185.1 Sediminitomix flava
TTTAATTTTACTCTCCACAAAATTTAAAAATAAATAAAACTGCCCACAACAAGGGGCATAGTTCACAGGCATCATGCGACGCAATCTGCCTGCGCTACCATGCCCGATTCGTTGTAGCCAATAAGTAGTGCTAAAAGAGAAATATAGTATCAAGTCTATTAAGTAATTGATGAGACTTAGAAGGTAGATTTACATTAAAACTAATTATTATAAATGAAAAAGACTTTTTTACTGTTAGGTTTATTGGGCGTATTTGCTTGTTCTACAGATGAAATAATGGAACCATCTTGCAAATTCGATGAATTCAAAGGAATGGAAGTACTTGGATTTTAGATGGTGTGAAAGAAGTATACGGTGAAGTAAAAACACTTAGACCAAATGATAATGAAGAGGCAAAACTATTTGAAGAATTGGTGATATTTGAAAACAACACAGCTTTAAAAACTACTTACTATTATTATTACACAAACTGTGAGCTAGTAGAATATATGTTCGTTACTTTTAAAGATGATGCTTTTCAAAGGATTGAAGGCGAAAGCTATTATTTTGAAACTTTTACGGTTGAAGAAGAATATGCTTCAAGAATTACTTCATCAGAATCTCTTGAAAAGAGTAATTGTTTTGAAGTAGAAAAGTCTATATCTGAAGGTAATCAACTAAGTGGGGTATTACCTCCTAAATTGTCTCAAAGATTAGAGTTTCCTGTAGAGCTAATGGAAGTGAATGAAGCAATAGTTCAGGAAAATCAATGTAATTAATTATTAAAGACACTATAAATTTTTAAAAGAAAAAACTGGCTACAACAAGGGGCATAGTTCACAGTCGTCATGCGACGCAATCCGCCTGTGACACCATGCCCATGTCGTTGTACGCAAGTTGAAAAATGGAACTCATAGGTAGAATAAATAGAAGAAAAATATATTACGTTCAGATTAGAAATAATTCTGAATGGAAGTCTTCTTTGCCAAAAAATGATTGGGTAGCCTTTACAATAGCAGATAAAGAAGATGAAGAATTGGTTCCGCCATCAGTTAAAATTTGTATGGACAAAAATGTCTCATATACATGTAGCGCTGGAACATTAGCACATTGGACGGAAAACTATTTTGATGAGGAAATAGCTTGGAGAGGGGGCGATTATGAAATGAAGACAAAACAAGAATTTGACTATGAAAAGTCGCCAGTTACGACAGCTCATAAAAACTTTGGTGAAGGGTTTTGGTTTGCTTCTACTCTAGCGCACGATGATAATTTTGACATAGATAAAATAGTGTGTGTGGATTTTACCAAGCGGAAAGTAAAAAAACATCTGACGGACTTGATTGAAAAAATTAATAATGGTTGGTTACCAAGTGACGAGGAAATTGAATTGGCGCAATATGATAACTAACAAAAAACAGCGTACAACAAAGGCTAAAAAAGCATTAATTTAGTAGTAAAATTGGTGGTTATTGCGTGTAAGCAAGCCCGCCACAAAATTGAAAAAACTTTAAAAGGCTTGTGGCTATTTAGTAGACGGGACGTAAGTTCTTTGAAATGCTTTTTAGCCGAGTCGTTATGAGCAAGAAAACATATGAAGTTATTTAGTTTCATAATTTTAATTCTTCTCTCAGGTTTTAAGGCAAATGGTCAACAATAAATGGGAATTGTTGATTATGATTCTCTTTATAATCATGTGTCGATAATTAAAACAGTTGATTATCAAAACAGAATCCAAGCTTTAAGGGATTCAACCAAATTAATTAATCAGAAGATACATAATGAATATTCAGATTTAGTAGAGACATGTTTTTGGAATGAAGAATTGATATCTGAGTGGAATTATGGTTTAACGAGCCTTGAAAAGCAGATGAATATGATTTTATCAGAAATAGATCAATTAAGACAGGAACAGGACTCAATCATATTGATCTATACAAAGTCTATAATTAATAAATTTTGTGTTGAAAATCAGATTGATATTCTAATTCAAAAAGATTTAACTTTTGATTATTCAAAGGATATAAAGTCTGATTATACTCAAGATATTATAAAATTAATAAGTGAATAAAAGCTCATAACAAGGGGCATATTCCACAGGCAGCTATGCGACGCAACCTGCCTGCGATACCATGCCCAGGTCGTTGGGCTTCATAATTAAACTTTTAGCAGATGATGATTATGAAGAGCTATAAAAGCAAATTCTGAATTAAAGGTAAATGATCAGATATAAACGATTTGTGTTACTTGTGTTTGGTTTGTTAACAATGTACAGATCAGCATTTTCACAGAGTGCTTATGGTGAGGGAGAATTAACTCTTACGTCAAAAGATTTGTTAGAAATGTTTTTGACGGACGTTTCTGGAAGAGAATTAAACAAAAGAGAATCAATAATTGTATTTGATTTTAAAAACCAAAGCTCTCAAGACGTCGATACTTTATGTGTGTATGATGACGAAAAATCTCCTTATAACTTATTAGAAGAGAGGTATGGGGTTTATCAAGGATTTCAAATCATAATGAAGGGATATCCAGATAGTACATTTTTTAAAATGGCGGTAGATAATGAACTATTAAAAAAAGTCATACACGATGATTCGGTATCAAATCAAAATGTACTTGATAGCATAAGAAATCGTTTATATAAGGGATATATAGATTTTATCCCTGATAGTGAA
Source organism: Sediminitomix flava (assembly GCF_003149185.1). Lineage (NCBI taxonomy): Bacteria > Pseudomonadati > Bacteroidota > Cytophagia > Cytophagales > Flammeovirgaceae > Sediminitomix > Sediminitomix flava. Next base: position 2,658 of record NZ_QGDO01000022.1, read on the forward strand.
CGTCATAAGATCCGAAATGGAATATATAATGGCTATATCGTTTCTGTTGGAAGTGAGTATGATCCAAGTTTATATTACTATGTGATTTATGATGAGGAATTCATAATAAATAGGATTCGTTCAGATCGCCAATTACCAAATAGTTATTTTGGTTTTCCAAGAAAGATAGATAAGAAATAAAAAACGAAGCCCAACAAGGGGCATAGTTCACACCACACTTACCGGCAACACGACCTAAGTGCAATACCATGCCCGAGCCGTTGTGAGTAATAATTAAAGTAAACTGAGTGAATATTATTAGAAGAATTTTTAGTGAACTATCATTTAGATTTCACTTTAGAACTACACCGAAT
>NZ_QGDO01000023.1 GCF_003149185.1 Sediminitomix flava
TTAGGTGAATAAATAAAAACGATTGCCAACAAGGGGCATATTGCACAGGTCAGTTGCGACGCAATCTGCCTGCGACACCATGCCCGAGTCGTTATGTACCATCAATGTAAATAAGCAGATGAATAGAAAGGCTAATAATAAAAGACGTAAAAATTCAACTAGCTTAATAAACCGAATAATTGAATTACGAGTACTTTTACTAATATCAATTATACCAATCTACTTTATTGGAATAATAATTAGAAGTGGGTTGAAAGACTTTCTAATTGACTTCGATGGTAAACAAATTAAAGCGATAATAGTAAACGAGAAGAATTATTTTGGCAATAGTCCCGTATCTCATGAATTTTCATATTCATATCAATTTATAGTGAATAATAAAAAATTTAGAAGTAATTCAAGAGATTCAGATTTGAATATTGGAGACAGTATATGTGTAGAATATTCGAAAACTTATCCTAATTTCAATAGAGTTTTAACGGATAATTAGCGGTGTAACTAATTGCGACAAAGCATATTAATCAAAAATTAATAAAAGGTACATAACAAAGGGCATATTCCACAGGCAGCTATGCGACGCAACCTGCCTGCGATACCATGCCCAAGTCGTTGTGCTCAATAATCAAATCAAATGAAACTGACTTTTTTAATAGCAATAATGTTCTCAACACTTAATTGCTTAGGACAAGCTTGTGGAAGATATACTGTAAAATATGTTGGTGAGATTAATTTAGCTGGTGATTCAAGAATTCAAATTTCACTTCCTTCGATTAGATACCTTCATGGATTTGGAAAGAAGGGCGAGGCAAATGAATTTATTAGAGCAGATATAAAAAATGGAAAAATAGAACTCGAAACTTACTCTAGTCTAACTTCACATCTATACTCTGATTCAGAATCATATTTAGAGTTATATAAAAAACATAGGAAGGACTTACCAATAAAGATAGAGTCAGAAAAGGGAAAAGTTAAAATACTTCATATCCCATGGGATTTGATCAGAATATACGACATCAAAAAAAATGAATTAGGAAATCTGATCATTGGAATTGATCTAAATAAAATCGAATTATAAAAATAAACTGAGCACAACAAGGGGCATAGTCCACAGGCAGTATGCGACGCAATCTGCCTGCGATATCCATGCCCTAGTCGTTATGCACAATTGTAATTAAGGAAACTTATCTATTTTCACTTTCAGAAGGTAAATAAGAATGATTAAAATATATTTTAGTATTAAATATCAATTAATTGTCTGCTGTGTTTTCATTTTCAGTTGTAACCCTGATTCTGATATTAAATCTGATGTGTTGATTGGAAGATGGGAAAAAGTAGATTCATGGTCTTCAGTGGGAGAATTATCATGTTCTGCTTTTTATAGCAATAACAATATTGAATTTCATGAAAACTACCTAGATTTTTGTAATGGTTTCTTAAACTATAATTTGAATCAAGAATTTATTTCATTTTGTAGTTATGAATTACAAAAAGATGCGATAATATACTATTACGGTGAAAATGATATCTTTAAGGATACTTTATTTATAAGAAGTTATGATGATGGATTGTTACATCTAGTAGATAATTGTAAAACGGATAGGGTATTAAACAACTATATTTTTAAGAAAGTAGAGGAGGTATATCAGTATCCTGAAAGGGAGATCGAAATAATAAAAGTAATTGATGATCATGATCTTGTAAAGGCTTCCTGTACTTTAAAGTCAGATAATAGCTATGAAGTTTTTTTTATCGATTTAGATGACTGTAAAAAGGGAATGACAGTGCTCTCAAATAATTATTTCGATAAAATCTCTAGAAAGATTAATAAAATAGATTTTACAAAAAAAGAATATGTAGGGGCTATTTCAAAAAAGATATTGATAGTGAAATTTCTAAATGATCCGAGTACGTACAAAATTGAGGTTAGTAGTTTTAATGCTCCCTCAGAGATAAAAGAGGTCTTATACTCTCTCTCTACTGTTCAAAGAGTGTATGATAGTTCAATAGATTATTATACAGTTGATTACCCTCTTTCATTTGAGGTACAAATTCCTAAGAGATTCAAAAAAAATTAAATCAAATAAACTGTGCATAACAAGGTGCATATTCCACAGGCAGCATGTGACGCAACCTGCCTGCGATACCATGCCCGAGTCGTTGTGCATAATAAACTTATAAATAATGAGTATCAGTTTACGAATTAGACCATTTCTAACAGACAAGGATGATAGGTTTGAAAATGGTTATTGGGAGGAAAGAGGGACATTAAATGTAGACGAGTCTCTTGAATGTATTAAAGCAGTTAATTGGCAACAATCTGCAAATGTTTTACAACAGACAATATTAGAAAACGAAGAACTGGATATCTATAAAATAATAGAACCTGCTTTTAATTTACATAATAGTGTTAATGAAGCAGAATTATTTATATGTGCTTATGAAGATAATTTCTTTGATTTAGATTTATCGATCCCTAAAGAAGGTACTAATATAGATTCTACTGAAATTAGTGGTCTTTCTTTTTCAGAAGTTGAAGAATATGTCAATTTATTTTATGATGATAGATTCAATGAGATAAAGCAATCATCAAAGAATTTTAAATCTAAAAAATCTGAAATAAAAGAGCTTCTAAAAAATAGATATGAAGAAACATTAAAAGCAAAGAAAAGTACTAGCTTGAAAGAGTTGGTGATTTACGCTGGTATAGCATTATCCATTTATCTTATATCAAAAATGTTTTAAAAACTATACACAACAAGGTGCATAGTTCACAGTCGGTATGCGACGCAATCCGCCTGCAAAACCATGCACTGGTCGTTGTGCTTAATAATAGTTCAATGAATCGAATCAAAAGATTTTTATATAAAAACAGCCTAATAACATTTTCAAGTAAAACATTTAGGAAGTG
>NZ_QGDO01000024.1 GCF_003149185.1 Sediminitomix flava
GAATTGGCTGATGTGAAAGCATCTAAATTTGATCCTAAAGATAAATATGATTTGATAATTGGTTGGCCGTTTTAAAAATACACAACAAGGGGCATAGTTCACAGTCGTCATGCGACGCAATCCGCCTGCGACACCATGCCCGAGTCGTTAGGCTCCATTAAGTGGGCAAATTTTTAGAACAAGAAAAAATGAGTTTTTTAGATTTTCCCTTTTGCTGAAATCTTCATGGAATTTGATTTTCACAACGAACGAATTTTTAAGCAAACTGGAGTTATAAATGCGATTCTAACGCTATTCTAATTTTAGCTTTCATCCCAGTATAGCGTCATCGGATTCGACCTTAATTCATACTGATCTTTCCATTTTATTGGATAAAACCCAAGCGTAAATTGGGATTGAAAAGAGAATAGAATTTGAGAGCGCAATGAAATCGTTGGCATAGGATTTAAAAAATAAAAGTTCTGCGAGTGCGGTACAGGTAAAAATTAAAAACGGAGCCTAACAAAGAGCATAGCCCACAGGCAGCATGCGACGCTATCTGCCTGCGATACTATGCTCGGGGCGTTATAGGGAATGAATAAATTACTGATATGCTAGGAATAGTTTTAAAAGATAAGTTTACTTATTCAGGGTCAATTCAAGATCTTAAAGATCGACTTAGAAATAATAGACGAAATTTTGATATCGAATGGGAGTCAAGTAATGAGTTTATTGCAGTTTCAGAATCAGCATTTGGCGCAATGAGAGTTAATGATACTCCTGGAGAAGGAATTAAATGCTATTTTAAATTTTCAGAATTAGAAGACGGATTAACAGAGATAAAAGTTAGAACAAAAGTTAGACCTGAACTAATATTTTCTTTTGGATTTCTTTTATTTCTAATATATGCCTTACGTGAAGAAGGAACTGAAATACCTATTTGGGGAATATGTTTGATGTTATTAGCACCATTGTTTTTTGGTCTAATTTTACGAGTTCAAGAGTATGATTTAGTTAGTTCCGTAAAGGATTTTCTTAGATAAAAAGATCTAAACAAATTTTAAAAATCCCTATAACAAAGGGCATAGTTCACACCGCACTTACCGACAACACGACCTAAGTGCATTACCATGCCCGATTCGTTATGCTCAATGTAAGTTTAGTATGAAAGAAAATTCTTTTGAAATCAAAGATTATCGATTTGAGGTTTTATTTGGAGTTATATGCTTAGGTTATCAAGAACTTGATTTTCAAGAAGACTTCTTTGTAAATAAAAGTACTCGAGATATACTAGATGTTACAATTAAAAATGAGTTGTTCAATCTTTCAACTTTTTCTAGTCATCTAGACAAATTTTTACAATTAAATGAACACAGAGATGATTTAAAGTATGTCAAGAGTAGAATTGAAGATGATCAATTACCTTATTATATTTTTGAACATCCATTTACTTACAAAAATTTAGTAGTTGACGATTTTATCAATCTTAGTAAAGAAGATTATATTCATAAACGATGGCGTAGAGTATTTACTGATGAAATGTGGTATACTCCTAAAGAGTGTTTAGCGGAATTTATTAAAGAATTTGAAAACCTATTTCTCAGTAAACTTGAAACGAAAGAATATTGGAATATTTCCCAACAAGCTATTAAAGATCAAAAAGATAAGTATGATTATGTTGCTTTTGAAATTGGAGAGTATTTCGAGTATGAGTATTACTTGAACATTGATAGGGAAAATAAAAAACTAAAAATTCTTTACGTCAGTGCAGACTAAATAAAAGAGCATAACAAGGGGCATATTGCACAGTTAGGTATGCGACGCAACCTAGCTGCGACACCATGCCCGAGTCGTTGTGCTAAATAGGAAAAATGGAAATAATTTTAATCATTTCGATTCTACTGGGACTCTGGATTATTAGTCTCTGTAGATTATATAAATGGACGAAATTTTGGATGTTTTTTGTGATTAACTTAATAATCTTAATTGGATATATATTTGTGTTTACTCGATTTCAATTAAGTTTTTTAGGTCATGATGAATATGGTTTAGCTAAGTTATTTTTAATTATCTCAGTAGTTTCGATTCATATAATAGCGGTATTTATTTTTGCTATTTTTAAATACAGACAATTAAAGTAATTATAACTTAGTTGATGAGTCTAATTTGATATTTTGAACAAATTCAAAAATTCGATTAGAGTGAAGTAGATTTGATATGATTGAAGTTTTAGTGGATTCATAAACGGTAAATTGAGCTTAATCTTAGCTAAAATGAATTATAATTTCGCTCTTGTAATTCAGGAAAACGAACTTGAATTTTAGAACGTTAAGTGTTAAATAATTACTCGTGGATTTTAAAATCACAAGGAATCTCACTCTAAAGCAGAAAGTGAAAATAGCTCTGTAAATGTGTGTGATTGTATCACAAAAAATAAAAAACTCAGCACAACAAGGGGCATAGTCCACAGGCAGCATGCGACGCTATCTGCCTGCGATACCATGCCCGATACGTTATGACTAATAAAAATATGTTTCAATTCAATTGATTATTATAAATGAGGGTTTGATACAGTTTTTGATTTAAGGTTTATCGATAAGTTGTAT
>NZ_QGDO01000025.1 GCF_003149185.1 Sediminitomix flava
AGAATTAAATTGACATCCAATCATTAATAATATTAGTATTAAATATCTCATATCCCATGAAGTTTACACGATTGTACACAACGACCCGGGCATGGTGTCGCAGGCAGATTGCGTCGCAAGACTGCCTGTGCAATATGCCCCTTGTTATGCAGTTTTTTACTCTTGATTACTCCTCAATTAAAACAGCATATTTACCGGCTTGAGCTTTATCAATTTTTTTCACTTCAAAATCTTCCGCGATTATTTCAAAGTAATTATCATGTCCTTTTACTAGGTAATGTTTATAATTTTTATCCTTCCACTTTGTCCAACTATCTGAGTAATATTCATTCCTAATATTAAAGACATCCTTAAACCATTCTGAATTCTTAATAATGTATATACTTGACGGATATAAGTATTCTCCTCTTGGATGAATGTCATAGAATTCTACATCAAGACTTCTTACTGACCATGCATTTATAAATTCAATTCGTCCAATATATTCTGCATAATTTGGTGGTGATTTTTTATCCCAACAACCAAAATATACGTAGCAATATTCTCTTGATTTTTCTAAAATTAAATCACCTTGAGGGTCTTGCCAAATTGGTAATTCTATTTCAAATAAATACTGTTCTTCACTCATAAATTTATTCTGCATAACGACATGGGCATGGTGACGCTGGCGGATTGCGTCGCAAGACGCCAGTGAACTATGCCCCTTGTTATGCCTATTTTTTTTTAAGATAATTCCTCTGATAATATTTCGATATGCTTTTTATTGTCAGTTATTAACCAAATCTGAATACTGCTAAAACCATTCTGGTTTGCTTCTTCAACTGACAGTCTATCTCCATTGATTGATGTCATAAATCCATTCTACTTCATCTATAAACTCTTCATTGTAGTTAATTGAATGAATTGTAGAAATGATTACTTCGAAAGTATCTTGATTTTCATCGCTAACATAAATCTCAGATTCTGTTCTTTTGTTCAATTGTTCTAAGGTATACTTGTCACAAAACAGTGCATTATATCCATGAATGCTACCATCGAATAGTAATATTTCATCATCTGTCAAAATATCTACAACTGAAATTTTTAGTGGTGAAAAATTCTCACTAACAATCAAGCTTGGATATTCATCATGCCTCTTACCATAATACTTTATCTTAAAACGACTGTTTCCCGAATTAGAAATCAACTTCCTTCTCCATTCATTTGTCAAAATTTTATGTGGTGATTCAAAATGTTCAGAATACTGTTCTAAGTATTTAGGACCTGAAACTCCATTATTGCTAGAATAAAGCTTACCTTCTCTTTTAAAACAACTGAACAGCTTCATTATTTCTTGTATTTAGGCATAACGGCTCGGGCATGGTGTCGCAGGCAGATTGCGTCGCAGATGCCTGTGGACTATGCCCTTTGTTGGCTAGCGTTTATTTTCTTTCAATTTCTAAAATGCTTGAAATATTAACTTTTTCAATTAAAGTTAAACTATCTATAACATTTGAATACATTGGCTTATACCAATCTTTTTTTAAGAAATAACTCTTCCATTTATTAGATTTAAATATATATCCATGACTCGCAAATATTTCATTTCTAATAATCGAAAGCTCCTCAATTGAATAACTCAAAAGCTGTTCTCTAGTCAAAAATGAATTTGAACCTAAGAAATATTTCCTTCTAGTGTCAATGGGAATAGTTGTTCTCTTTATAAGCTTCCAATCTTCGTATCTATAATAATCAAGCTCTGACTTATTCATAGTTACAATATCACCATCATACTCCTGATCTATATGATTAAAAATGAGTAAAGAATCTGACGCATAAATACAAATTGTTCCGCTGTAAAACCCTCCATCACCTAGTTCTGATTCAAAAGAAAAGTTTGTAATCTTTTCACCATCCTTGTTAAATATAAACAAGCTTCCATATTTACAAACCCCTCCTGCTCCAGTATCTGTAAATACAGATAAAGCAATATTTTCATCAGTTTTAAGGACTATCCTATCTGCGTTTAAAGATAATTTACTCCCACTTGCATTAACTAATAATGTATCGTAATCAAAATAATGAATAGCATAAATGTCTGGAATTTCAGTATAAGAACGATCTGTCGTAAATAAATCTAATAAGGATTCAAAACTTAAAGATTGTCCTTGACAAGAAAGAGTTTCTAAAAATAATAAAATAGTAAAAAATATATTTCTCATATTTTCATGCTAGCCAACGAATCGGGCATGGTATCGCAGGCAGATTGCGTCGCAATACTGACTGTGAAATATGCCCCTTGTTGGGAGTAGTTTTTATTTCAGAATTAAATAAAGGATCAGTAACAAAGACCCTCCTAATATTATTGTGCTTACAAATATGCTTAAAGCCG
>NZ_QGDO01000026.1 GCF_003149185.1 Sediminitomix flava
TAACGCCCCGAGCATAGTATCGCAGGCAGATAGCGTCGCATGCTGCCTGTGGGCTATGCTCTTTGTTAGGCTCCGTTTTTAATTTTTACCTGTACCGCACTCGCAGAACTTTTATTTTTTAAATCCTATGCCAACGATTTCATTGCGCTCTCAAATTCTATTCTCTTTTCAATCCCAATTTACGCTTGGGTTTTATCCAATAAAATGGAAAGATCAGTATGAATTAAGGTCGAATCCGATGACGCTATACTGGGATGAAAGCTAAAATTAGAATAGCGTTAGAATCGCATTTATAACTCCAGTTTGCTTAAAAATTCGTTCGTTGTGAAAATCAAATTCCATGAAGATTTCAGCAAAAGGGAAAATCTAAAAAACTCATTTTTTCTTGTTCTAAAAATTTGCCCACTTAATGGAGCCTAACGACCCGGGCATGGTATCGCAGGCAGGTTGCGTCGCATAGCTGCCTGTGGAATATGCCCCTTGTTAGGCTTATTTTAAATTTAAGAATATTAGTATAATTAATACTGCACAAACGATCACGCTGCCAATAATATCGTACCTAATACTTGGAACTGAATGCTTGGGGTATTTTATCCCCCACTTTCCATCAAGAGTAAAATTGTATAAAATTTGGGGTGTTAGCTTTATTCTTTTAACTCTTTTATTTGGCGGTCTAAAAATTAAATCACCAAAGTTCCATCCTTCCCCTTTGTAATGGAAATACCATAGAAATTCTGACATATCAACATCTGCAATAACAGAATACTCTTCGAGTAAATCATTAAAATCATCTCCATAAATATTTAAGTCTTTATTTATATCTGTATCAGGATATACTTCTTCTGTACCAGCATATTTTTTAATTAAAATGATAACATCATCTACTGATTTCATTAAATATTGGAGTTAATTAAAAGAATATGGATATAATTCTTTGATTGACTTATTAAGCCTAACGAATCGGGCATGGTTTTGCACATGGGTCTTGTTGCCGGTTAGTGCGGTGTGAACTATGCCCATTGTTACAGTTTTTTATAATTTTTGAATTTCATCTTATTGATTAAATATTCTAGTTCGCTTATGAGCCATCTGCGTTCTTCTTGCTCTAAGTTTGAACCAAAATTGATATCGTCTTGATATTTAAATTTTAAAGAAATACGAGAACTGCTTTTTTCGCTTTTAGAATCGTATACTTCACTTTCCTCAATACTTTTAAACCATTTCGTTTTACGGTTCTTTTTGATCCCAATTCCAAAAATACTTGTCTTAAATTCTATATCTTTTTCATCTATTCTTAAATCGTATTTTAGAAAAAGCTTGATTATTGCTATCAAGGAATAGATTAACGATATCTTTACTATTAAATTAATTCTATTATCGACATCAGGGCTAAACATAAAAACGAGAGAAATAAATACTAAAAATGACGGGAATGTATTAGATAAAAATTTATAGTACGGCTTAGGTTGTAGATCACACTTTATTTTATCAACTAATTCAAGAATAGTAATATTAGTATTTAGAGGTTTAACAGTCTTCTTATAACTCTCATTATTCATTAAATCTTCTGATATTTGATAGTATTCATCACACTCCATACAAATTGCAAAATCTTCAACTGTATTTACATCCTCTGATTGAATAGGACTTTCACATTTTGGACAATTCAGTTTCATTTAATTAATTAACTGTAACGACTTAGGCATGGTGTCGCAGGCAGATTGCGTCGCAAGACTGCCTGTGCAATGTGCCTCTTGTTGTGAGGAGTTTTTATTTAATTATTACTGTCTTTTTAATTGATCGATTTATCCCTAAACCAATAAAAAATTCTTGAAGGTATTTATTCAAATCAGACTTATTCTTAGTCGTGACACCGCTATCTATCAAGTTTAATTCTCCTTCTATCCAATAGATCTGACGTTGAATATTTTCATTGAATCTAAAGTCTAAATTTAACTGATATAAAACTCTGATTGTGTCTTCTAAACCAAAATTCAAGTTGAAATAATATTCAGAAAGTAATTCTAAAATCCCCTCTGAATCGACATTCGATTTATTCTCATTTATGAATGAATTTAATATATCAATTAGAGAATTATCATTTTCAGAGTTCATTGATATGTCCATAAAAAATAAATCAAAGTCATTTTCAGTTAGTATCAACTGCTCTGAAAATTGGACAAGATTTTTTGAATTAAGTAGATTTAATCTAAGCCCAATATTTTGAATAATTAGCTCATTTATTATTTCGATTGCTTTCATCTACTTATTCCTCACAACGCCCCGGGCATGGTATCGCAGGCAGGTTGCGTCGCAAGTGCCTGTGGAATATGCCCCTTGTTCTGTGCTTTTTGCTACTTATTTATTGA
>NZ_QGDO01000027.1 GCF_003149185.1 Sediminitomix flava
ATTAAACAAAAAATAAATAAACGAGCCCCAACAAGGAGCATAGTTCACAGGCAGCCTGCGACGCAATCTGCCAGCGTTACCATGCTCAGAGCGTTGTGCATTATTGGAAAATGAGATTCATATTAATTTTTATTAGTCTACTTATCTTTAATGATTCTGAAGTATTTGCTCAAAAACCAGAAGGACTTTATATAGATTCATTTGGTTCAAAGATATATTTTGCTTCAGATACCACTTTTAAATATGAATGGAATTTTGATTTAGCATCAAGTTGGTCAATAGGTAAATATGAGATTGTAACTGATAAAGTTCACTTTTATACTAGTTCGATTTTCGATACATTGTCTTTAGATAATGGTGTAGACTCCCTAGTTCTGTCTATGGATGATATCTCTAACCGAATAGAAGCTAGTGAATTTATTGTTAACTCGATTAGTGGTGGTGGACAGAGTAGAAAAGAACCACCTTTTGAATTAATAATTAGAAAGAACAAGTTATTTCATGTGAACTCTAAAGGTAAGGCAGATCGTAAAAAAAGGAGAGGGATTATGAATAGTTCAAAAAAACTTAAGCCTTACTATTTCAAAATAAAATAAACAATGCACAACAAGGGGCATAGTTCACAGGCATCATGCGACGCAATCTGCCTGCGACACCATGCCCGAGTCGTTGTGGTTCATAAATAGAATTCGACCTAAAGTAATGAACGAATTAGAAAAAGATAATGGTAAATATCTATTGGAAATCAAGTTTGACAAATTGAGATTCTATTGTCTTTGGGGGTATGATAAAACACAAAAAGATGAACCTAATAAACTACTATGCAGTACCTCTAATCAATTAATTGCTTTTTCTAAAGTAGATTATCTGATACAGTATATCAAAACAGGTTGTTACATTTCCTTTGATGAAAAGAATGTGAGGCTTTGGGCAGAATCATTTAATCTGAATGAAGATATAAGCCATTATGATTTTGATTTACTAAGGTTTTTCTTGAAATCTAATAGTCTTCTAGAGACTGTAGATGAAAAAAATAAATTGTATTTAAAAGACCTCTTTAACGCTTTAGATTTGATCGACGACTATGCATACTATAGTGAGAATACAGAGTTGATTTCTAAATTAGAAGAAATAGATTTTACTAAGACACGTGATTTTTTCATGGATTTATTTGTTTGGCAGAATCAAAAGCAAAAAGCGTATTTAGCTATATCTAAGCTTATAGAGAAAAAAAATGTCTGTAATGTTTTAGATTGTTTTTTAGATCAAATTAAAGTGATTAATTAAAACGAACCACAACAAGGGGCATAGTACACAGTCGGGTGCGACGCAACCCGTCTGCGACACCATGCCCGAGTCGTTGTAGCCAATTAAAAAATATGAAATCCAATTTAGACGGTAAAAAAACAGTACAACTTTATGATGATCTCAAGCCAGGAGTTCGGATTGATAAACTAATGGTTGAGTTTTTGTCACCTATACTTGAGCCAAATGGATTTAAATATCTTAAATCAAAGAGAGAGTTTAGGAAAAAGGGAGAGTTTTTTAATTTTCATCTGAGTTGGTATGGACGAAAATTCAATGAAGGGAATAGAAGTGTGGAATTTGACATCTTTATAAATTCTTATTCCCCTAAATATCGAAAGTGGGAAATGGAGTTCTATCAACTTGATAAGAATTGGGGGAATTCAATTGATGGAACTAGGGTAGACAATATAGATGGATGGGATAAGGAATTTTATAATTTGGGTTGGTATGATTTGGTTAAATATAATAATATCAAACTGATGGAAAAAGTTGTTCAAAATACTAAAAATGCCGGATTTAACTTTTTTCAAAATTATAATTCTCTCGATTTGGCAATTAAAAAATTGAAAGAATATCCGATAAAAAACCTAGAAAAAATTGTGGATTTCTATATCCTTCAGGATAAATGGAAAGAAGCTTTTGATTTTTTTGAAAACAATAAGCAATGGCACGAAGATCAAGAGAAATTAGAAGGAAGTGACCCAAATTCACACTATTCGATGAATAGGAGGATACCTTTTGAATTAAGAAAAGAAAAATTAAAAAACTGGCTACAACAAGGGGCATAGTTCACTGGCAGGTGCGACGCAACCTGCCAGCGACACCATGCCCGAATCGTTGGGGCTCATTGTTCAGTTAGTCCAAAATAGCAAAACAGATTTATCGTTCAGATTCTAATTTCAGTTGTGTTTTTTATGGAATTTAATCTTT
>NZ_QGDO01000028.1 GCF_003149185.1 Sediminitomix flava
ATTAAACAAAAAATAAATAAACGAGCCCCAACAAGGAGCATAGTTCACAGGCAGCCTGCGACGCAATCTGCCAGCGTTACCATGCTCAGAGCGTTGCCGCCCATAATAGATGAAAAAAGAATTCTATCTAGTATTCATAATTCTTACAATAGGATTTTGTTATAGATTTTTGAATTGGACTTTAAGTTTAGGCTATGATTCATTGCTGATATTCACAGGATTGATTCAATTAAGTCTATTGATTTTTTACACCATATATCTGATAATTGACGAGAATAGAAAGTATATTATAGCCTTACTATTACTCTTAATTTTAGGATTTATAGGTGAATTACTCGATCTATTAAAATTAGTTGATAACACACTTTTAATCGCAATTGCCGATGTAGTTCATGTTCTAATATTAATTCAGATAGTAGTAGATAATCAAAAGAAAAGAGATTCAAGGCTGAAATTAATAAGTATTTTAATGTCTTTGACAATCCTTTCACGTTTTATATTTGTCTTAATTTTAGAAAGTACAGAGTTCATTTATCCATTGAATTTCATAGTCTTGATTTTGGGATCTATATTAATAATAGGGATTCAAAAGAAAGGATTAGTAATAGAGTCATATTTGAAAATAGTAACATTACAATATGCTCTAGGAACAATAACGGGCATTTTTTACATTTTAAATTAATAAATCGGGTGGCAACAAGGGGCATATTGCACAGGTCAGTTGCGACGCAACCTGCCTGCGACACCATGCCCGTATCGTTGTGCAAAATATATGAATTTCATTAAATAGATAATATTTAAATGTCTTCTAAATTTTTTCAACGAATTCAATTTATACTCTTCATGCTCCTATTTTTGGGATATGTAATTCTTCAACTTGATAATATCCGAAACTTATATTACAGGATGAATTATCAAATAGCTGAAGTTAAAAGAGAAGCATTATCCATTCCTGAAATACCCAAAACTTGGAGAGCTATACCAGAGCTTGAAGAATATTCATACATACAATTTTGGGTGAATAATCAAGAAGAACACATTCCTAGATATAATTTGAAATATGTTCTAGTTCATTACGATTCTGTAATCTTTGAACATGATAGATACCTTTTGGAAGAGACAGATTCTTCAAATATTGAATTAGTAATTGGTCATAAAATTGACTTAAATACAAATAGATTGAATTCATCATTTTCTATGATAAGTGAATATCCAAGACTTGAGGACAGTAATTATTATAATTGGAATGAAGAGATTAAAATTGTGAGGAAACTAGAAGTAAAAGAAGCAATCAATTTTCTTGATTCAATAGGTATTAATTATTAAAAAAACTTTGCACAACAAGGGGCATATTGCACAGTCAGCATTGCGACGCAATCTGCCTGCGATACCATGCCCGAGTCGTTGTGCCCAATTAGCCAAGTATGAAACTAAAATGAAGAAGATTGTAAATCTTTAAGTTTCTACAAATGAGCGATAAGTAATCAGATTTTAAGATTCAAAAGTGATTTTTTCGATAATCAAATACTTCGATTTTTGGATTACAAACGGATTTTAATTTTTTAGATTTTCTACAAATTCCCTCAAATATAAGTGGACTTCATCTTCCTGTTTTTCTAATTGGATTTGTTAGCTCGACAGATTTTCTTGAAAATTTTTGATTGCCTATAAATCTTCAATTAGCGTATTCGGATTTAATCTTTCAACGTTCAAACTTTAGGATTTTTGACAAGGGATTTGATCTGTAAATTCAGATTTATGAAAATAGATTTGTTAGCGTAAAAAAAGAAATGAACGCTTAGCGGAATTTGAGGTTTTAAGCTCAAAACATTCTGCAAAGAGCGAGAAAATAAAAGTAAAAACTAGGCACAACAAGGGGCATAGTTCACAGGCATCTGCGACGCAATCTGCCTGCGACACCATGCCCGAGCCGTTATCGATAAGAAATATCATGTATTCAAGTATAATTATAATAGCGTTAGCCTTTTTTTGCTTAGGATATATTTATCTATATCTCTTTATAAC
>NZ_QGDO01000029.1 GCF_003149185.1 Sediminitomix flava
CTATTTTATCCAAGGAACATAAAAAACATAACAAGGGGCATATTGCACAGGCGTTCTGCGACGCAATCCGCCTGCGACACCATGCCCGAGTCGTTAGAGCTAATTAAGCTAACTAAAAATGTCAACAGCAAAGAATTTGAAAAATGGGGCTGTATTTGAAGTCGAATTAGATGGAGGTATAGGCTTTGGTTATGTAAAGATGCTATTTTCAGATCAGTTAGGTCATGAAATAGAGTTTGATCATTTTATTATTAAAATTTACAATATCTATTCTGACACTAGTTTAAAAAAAGATTTTACTCCATCACTTTTTGAGACTGATGACCTTATTACCTCACCTCCAAACATGTTTTTTAGACCTGTCTTGAGAGGAAGAGATAGTTGGAAGTATATAGGAGAAAGCGAATTAACTGAAGAAGATTTTATTTTACCAGATTATATAGGAGGAAGAGGTTTTACTGATACTAAAGACGATGTTAGAAGTAGAATAGAATCTGGAGGGCAGGAGTCTATAATTCATAATTTCATGAATAAGCGAATGTATTCAAGAGATTTTAATGATATCAAGCATTTAGGAT
Source organism: Sediminitomix flava (assembly GCF_003149185.1). Lineage (NCBI taxonomy): Bacteria > Pseudomonadati > Bacteroidota > Cytophagia > Cytophagales > Flammeovirgaceae > Sediminitomix > Sediminitomix flava. The sequence goes on from NZ_QGDO01000029.1 coordinate 579, forward strand.
TTTGGCGAAGTCAATGTTCAGAGGCCATTAATCGCTTTTTATCAATCTATTGGATGAATGAAAAAGGAATGAACCCTTATGAATATTACAAAAAATATAGAGGACAAGTTGGTAAGAAAACAGAGGTGAAATATTTTGCTCTGGAAAATGGCTTTAATCTTTTTGAAGAAATGACTAAAGAGTTTCAAGCTCTTAAAAAAGGACAAAGATTACGAGCACTTGCATTAGAAGAATATAAACCAGTAAAAAAATAGCTCTAACAAAGGGCATATTGCACAGTCGTCATGCGACGCAATCCGCCTGCGACACCATGCCCGAGTCGTTATGGGTAATTAATCGTTGAGCAAGTATTTCTGTAGCTCTTTTATTTTAATTCAATTTTATGGAAAAAAAGGTAATATTAATTGTAGGTCATCCTAATAATGTAGAAGAAGGTAAGAGATTTGATTATTTTACTTCTCTTTATAAAAAGTATTTTATGAGTATTGCTGGTGGTGCTTTTGAAGGCGAAGATATACTTGAATATAAAGAGCAACGTTTGGAAAATATAGAATCTGAACTTTCAAAATTAAATGCATGCTATGTTATCGTTGTTTTAATAGGACACGGTGGAACAAAAGACGAAAAGCATGTTCTAAAATTAAACAACAATGAAATAATTTTTCCTGGACAACTTTCTATTGGGGCACAAAAGCAACTTTACATAGTTGAAAGTTGCAGAAATATAATTGAAGGTGAATTACCTGTTGTAGATCTTGATAGTGTGACTAAGTTTAAAAAAGGTGGTGTATTTAGATTACCTATTACTAGAGAGGAAGCTAGAGAAAGATTTGAGAGGTATTTACAGGATACTGATGACGGAATTGCAATTTGTATGTCATGTTCAAATGATCAAAGTGCATATGGGTTCTATTTCTCTTCTACATTATTGACTGTTGGGCATAATTGGCATAATCACACTAATAATTATGGTAGGTGTTTAGGTATATCTGATACTATTACAGAATATGTTGCGCCATATGTTGTGAAATTAGCAAGGGAAATTGATAAAGATCAAGAACCTAAAGTAATAGGTGATAATATTAATTATCCATTTTCTATTTGTAAGTATTAATAAACCACACCCATAACAAGGGGCATATTGCACAGTCAGCATTGCGACGCAATCTGCCTGCGACACCATGCCCGAGTCGTTATGTGCAATAATATATTATTGATATTGAGTTAATTAACATCAAACTTTAAACATGAAATTATTAATAACCTTATTCATACTAATTCAAAC
>NZ_QGDO01000030.1 GCF_003149185.1 Sediminitomix flava
AAAATAGAAAAATAAAATAAAAAAGTAGGTAACAAGGGGCATATTCCACAGCCATATGCGATGCAATCTGGCTGCGATACCATGCCCGAGACGTTGGCGGTCATAGGTATGTTATACAAAATCAATACAATTGGCAACAGAAACGAATAATGAAGTATTTTAACTTAAGAACATTAATAGTATTTCTTGCGCTAAATACCGTCACTTTGACTCTGAATAACATTTGGACTTCTGATAAAGGATGGTTACCATTTATAGCGTCTCTCTTTATTGGTTGTTCAATATTATTTTGGCTGATTCAATCAATAATATCATTAATTAGAAACGCAAAATTAAAAAACGAATACTTCTATTATTTCGGACTTGGGCTCTGGAATATTTTAATAACAATAGATTATTTTAAACTACGAATATTTGAAAGTACCATTTCAGATTTTGTGAGTTTGTTACCTTACGTCGTAATGATTCTGTTTTGGCTCTTACCAATTAAGGTATTTTGGAGTATTGAAAAATAAACGAACAGCCAACAAGGGGCATATTACACAGGCAGCTATGCGACGCAACCTGCCTGCGATATCATGCCCAAGTCGTTAGCCTTAATCATAGAGAGAAATATTTATTCTACTCATTATGCATAATTTTGAAGATTTATTTTTACCTGATAATATCCCTATTTGGTTTTTTGTATTTAACTATTTGACCTTAATTTCAATATTAGCTTGGCCTTTCATTCTTTTCGGGTCAATATTTATATTCGATAACCCTCCTAATTTGTTTGTCGGTATATTGTTTTTTCTTTTGATTAATAGCTATCCATTAATTCAATTAGGTTTAATAGTATTGAGTTTTTGGTTATATGAGGATTATAAAATGATAGCTATTTTGATACCGATATTAGTTTACGGATTTGTTTTACGATTTGTACATACTTTCTTTAAATAGCTTCTCTCAATTCAAATATTAGGTGAATAAGGGAGGGATGACATAAGTTTAGATGAAGGGAGTTTATAATGAATTGTGTCGCATATAATTTCAAATTATCTTTAAGATTTGAGGTTTTAAACCCATATCCTTGTAAATTCTTATTTCCTCAGATATAATATTATCTAGATATCTAATTTGGAATAAAATAAGGCTAACAAGGGGCATAGTCCACAGGCATATGCGACGCTATCTGCCTGCGATACCATGCCCGATACGTTGTGCTTCATTAAGTCTAGTAGATGAGTTCTGTTACGTTAATCAATTCTGAGAAAATCAAAACGATTCTCTATTTGGAATTTGAAGGAGTATGTGGTATTGGTTCGGATTCAAATATTGATTGCGATAAAATTCTAGAGATTGCAGTTGATAGAGTAGAGAAGTTTAATGGTTGTCAAGGCTTAATTTTTGACTTTAGATCAATGAATTATCAATTTGGTAATAGATTCCTTCGACTTTTTAATACGAATAATATCAAAAGGAATAAATATTTTCCGATTTCTATAATTACGACAAGTGAAAACATAGAGAATTGGAGATCATTGATTGAATACGCAAGCCTTGATATTGAATTTCTAAATGTAGAAAAAGCCGTATTTCATTTAGAATTTCAAAGCGCAATATCTTCAATTAGAAGGCGATTAAATAAAAAATAAAAACGAAGCACAACAAGGGGCATAGCCCACAGGCAGTATGCGACGCTATCTGCCTGCGATACCATGCCCGATACGTTGGCAATCATAAATAAGTAATCTAGCATGGGATTTTTTGATAAACTCTTTAATAGAGATACAAATCAAGACAAGCAATC
>NZ_QGDO01000031.1 GCF_003149185.1 Sediminitomix flava
AGTGCAGATAGTTTGTTTGCTTGTTCAGATGGACAAATTCAAGTTTCGCCAACAGAACTAGCAAATGATAGTCTGATTTATATTTGGTCAGTAGGCACAGTAGTAAGTGATCAAGGAGATAATTTGGCTATTCAACATAATGGATTGAACAGCTATCAATTTTCATCAAGTTTTGTGAACGCGACATTCTCTGGTCAAGCAACTGTAGCATATGCAAAAGTTGGATTAGATGTTCAGAATACCTCTTTAACAAGCTGTTTGGATACAGATTCTGTAGTCTTGACTTACTTCAGAATTCCAAAAGTTGAAGCCAAAGCAACTCCAATGGCTGCTTGTGCTGAAGGTGTTGAATTTACTTTGGATGAGGATTCAATAGGTAACTTTAATTACTATTGGAAGCAAGAAAGTGTGACAGGTGGTACAGTGACTGCATTAGGAGATAGTTCTGATTGGAATTTTGAAGTATTAGCTTCAAGCTTCGATAGCGGAAGTTATCAGATAGAGCTTACTTACAGTGTTTTAGTTGAAAATAATAATTCAACCTCCTGCTCAGAAACAGATACAATCACCTATATCATAGAACGAGCTCCGCACATAGATTTATTTGTGTCAGCACATAATTGTGAGGATGATATATCCTTAAATGCAATCAACGCTGAAGGAATTACTGGCTTTGAATATTCTTGGACAAAACTGACAGAAACAGGAGGAGCGGTAACTAATTCAGATACAACTTCAGCAAACCTCAATGTGATGCTAGATCGTTTTGATAATACAGCTCATAAGCTAGAGGCAGATTATGAAGTAAGGGTGTCAAATCCAGATTTAGTACTTTGTGATGAGGTATCGGATACTACAGTTGTATTCTATAGAACACCAAGTGTAGCTTTTGCAGTAGACAGTTTATTTAGTTGTGCGGATAGTTCGTTAGTAGCGAGTGTTCAAGAAGACTCAATAGGAGGATTTGATTACACTTGGAGGCAAATATCAATTCAATCGGATCAGTCTGTTGTTTCTCAGCAAATCAATCAGAATCCATTATCTGATTATGCGCTTCAAACTACTTTTGCAAATGTAGATTTCCCTTCTGATGCGGCTCGTATGATTTTCGGCTATGAGTTGAGCGTAGAAAATGCTGAATCTACTAGTTGTGCAAATTTAGATACTATCAATTTTGTTTATTACCGAATCCCAGACTTTGATCTTACGGTAACAAGAGCAGGAAATGATAGCTGTGCGTCTATGGCAACATTCCAAGCCGATGAAGCTCAGGTAAGTGGTTTCAATTATCAGTGGAGGCTACTAAATACTATAGGTGGAGCAGTGAGCGTAGTCAATAATCTTACAGATTATAATCTAGATGTAGCTTTGGATTCATTTGCTGTAGGTAGTTCTGAGGTAGAAGTAGAAGTAGAACTGATAGTGGGTAATTCATTTACCACAAGTTGTACTCAAAGAGATACCCTTTCGGTCATTTTCTATCGAACACCTGATTTGGTTTTAAATTTAGATCAGACAGCTTGTTCTGAAGACTTTGTATTGAATATCACTGAAGAGTCAGTTGGTGGATTTAATTATGAGTGGGATGTGACAAATGTCTTAGGTGGAAGTGTAAGTTACTCCAATATTCTTGATGATAGCCTAGCTGTTTCTGTGGATTCATTTGCAAATGGTAGCTCGTTTATCGACGTGTCAGTTGAATTGGATGTAGAAAATGCGAACTCAACGTCATGTCAAGATACCACATC
>NZ_QGDO01000032.1 GCF_003149185.1 Sediminitomix flava
CGGCTTTAAGCATATTTGTAAGCACAATAATATTAGGAGGGTCTTTGTTACTGATCCTTTATTTAATTCTGAAATAAAAACTACTCCCAACAAGGTGCATATTTCACAGTCAGTATTGCGACGCAATCTGCCTGCGATACCATGCCCGATTCGTTGTGTGTAATAATAAGAATTTTATGAGATTAGCTACTGTAGTTTTACTATTGATAATAGTTGTTTCATGCAAACAACAGGTTAATAACAAATTTGAAGAGGATTTATATCCTTACGATAGTGTAGCTGTCAGCTATTATGAACCTTTTAAAAGAAATTATGCATATGAAGACAAGGGTATCAAACCTGATTGTCCTTTTCCAAACCTTTTTTTTATTGACAGTATTACCACCTTCAAAAAAGGTTTGAAACATGGTAAAGAATTTCGATTTAGTATCGAAGGCTGTAAAATTTCTGAAAACACTTATTTTAAAGGGGTTCTGCATGGTAAACAAAAGTTTTGGGAGGAAGGGAAAGGTGATTTTGAGGTGATTTATAGAGTTCGAAATTATGTATATGGAGAAGAAGAAGGTTGGGAAGGAGATACTTCTCATGAGTTTTTACGAACTGAAGGGTATTATCATAAGGATAAACCTTTTGGAATACAAATATACTATAAGGGGGCTAGGATAATTGGTTCTATGCCTAGTGCTGAAGATGATGGTCCCTCTGAACACGTATTTAGTAATATACTTTCGTATGAATTAGCATCAGATATCAAAATTTCAGGAGATATAACTAGAAAAGAATATATTAAAGCTATTCAAGATGCTATAATTGAAAATAAAGAAATTATCAAAGATTACCCTAATGATGAAGAATATAAGGATAATTTAAATGCACTGGAAGTATTGTTAGATTCTGGTGTGTATAATCCGAAGTGGCTCGGAGAAAATACGTGTCTATAGATGAATATAATTAAAAACACACAACAAGGGGCATAGTTCACACCGCACTAACCGTCAACACGATCCAAGTGCAAAACCATGCCCGATTCGTTGTAGGGCATTGGGTTCAAAATCTATATAATGTTTAAGATTTTAATTTTTACTCTAATATCTTTTTGTCTGCCAAATGTAGTTGGACAAGAATTTAAAATTGACTTATCTGGAAATTGGTTAGGATTTGAAGAATCGAATAAAAAGATAAAGCCGATTTCAATGAATATTATTGGAATATACCCCAATTTCACTTTTGAAGAATTTTTCCCTCAAACTTCTGAAGTTACTAGTTGTCCAATGTATGTAGAAATATTAGCGATAGAGAATTCGAGAACATATGAAGTTAATATAATTCAAGAATTGGAGACAGATTTTAGTAAATTAAAAATAGTAAATGAAGACTCAATAATTCTCAATTATACGATTTTACCAAACGATCCTAGAGAATTAGGAATATCCTTGAAATTGAAAAGAAATAAATAAAACGCCCTACAACAAGGGGCATAGTTCACAGGCATCTGCGACGCAATCTGCCTGCGACACCATGCCCGAGCCGTTATCTGCAATTAAGTAACTGAATTCAAAATATGAGTTGGAATAAAGACAAACAACTAATAACGGAAAGATATTTTGAAACTATAAATGTCAA
>NZ_QGDO01000033.1 GCF_003149185.1 Sediminitomix flava
ATCAATCTCAAAACCTTGACCATTCAAACTACCTGTAAATGGTATTTTGTCTGTACCGATCGGTGAAAATCCTTCTTCCAAATTCCAGTGGAATGCCTCTGACGCATTTATATTTTCTGTAACCACATAGTGCTTGCTCCAACGAACTGAATCAGACATTCCTGTTTCCAAACCTTCAGATAACCATCGCAATTCTGAAAGATTACTGATTTGATAAGGATCAGAGATTGTTCCTGAACCCATTGTTAGCTCTGTTGCAACGACCAATCCTGATTTGATAAAGAAAACCTCAAGCGTTTGATTGGCAAATATATCTTGGAAAGTATATTCTGAAATCACTCCCAAGTCTTCACCGTTCACATATACTGAATAAATCTCATAACCTTCATCTGCGATGAACTTAAAAGTCTTCACTTCATCATAGAAAATCGTCGTACTTGATGAATCTACCTCGCCATGACTTCCTACATTGACTGTAATCTCATAAGGAATTTTCTCAAAGCTTGCTGAAATCGAATGTGCTGAAGAAACCTCCACAAAAGTATATTCACTTAAAGCTCCTTGACTTACAGAATCGACGAATACATCTACAATCTGATAGCCATTTTCTGATTTAATTTTATAAACTCTTGTTTCTCCTTCAGTTAAACTCAAGCTTCTCGGACTGATACTTCCTCCTACACTATCTGCAACACTGATAAAGTGAACATTCGTATTTCCATCTTGGAATAAATAAGGCCTAACCAAACTATCCAATTCAGATACTGTTTCTAGAGTCCAAACTACATCAACGTTCCAATCCACGAAACTACTGTCTGCTGCAAAGTTCTCGCTGCTCAAGCCAAACTTCGCTTTTGAACCTGCTGATACTGTCTGTTGAGTAGTTACTGTATCCCAATAAGACTTTTCAATCTTGGCAGTTGAGTTTACTTGCCCTACTAAACCGCCGTTATTTTCTTCTCCTAAAACTATTCCTACGGCATAACTTTCTAGCACACTTGAATTGTAACAGGCTCCTAAAAGTCCTCCGACATTTCTAATTCCTGTAACATTGGCTAGTGAATAGCTTCTATGAACAAAAGTATTTTTACCAATCTCTCCGATTAGTCCACCAATTGATTTCTCCGTAGATTCTATATCTCCACTCACATAAACTCGTTCTATGATCGAACCAACAGCTTTACCTACTAGACCTCCAACAGATGATTTACCTAGAAGTGAGACATCTGTTAAGCCTAATTGATGAATGTGAGCATCTGACACAAAACCAAATAATCCTATTTGTTTACCTTCTGATCTGTTAATAGTCAAGGAATCAACCTCAAAACCTTGTCCATTCAAGCTTCCTGTAAATGGCACTTTGTCTGTACCGATTGGTGAAAATCCTTCTTCCAAATTCCAATGGAATGTCTCTGAAGCATTTATATTTTCTGTAACCAAATAGTGCTTGCTCCAACGGACTGAATCAGACATTCCTGTTTCCAATCCTTCGGATAACCATCTCAATTCGGAAAGATTACTGATTTGATAAGGATCAGAGATTGTTCCTGTACCTAT
>NZ_QGDO01000034.1 GCF_003149185.1 Sediminitomix flava
ATCAAAAGGCACTGATCTCATTTAATTTAAAGAAACAGCTTCCACTAAAAATTTTATCGAATTTGAACTTTTTTAATTTGCTTAGCGGTAACGACCCGGGCATGGTATCGCAGGCAGATTGCGTCGCATAGCTGCCTGTGGAATATGCCCCTTGTTAGCTACTTTTTTACTACTTCTATTTTACTCAAATCAAACTGCATTTGTGCAGTATTACTTAAACGTAATCCAAAAAAGTCTGTTAGATTTTTATCAAGTTTAACAACTTCTCCAGATTGAGTATATGTCCCTATGATGGTAGATTTTCCAAAAGGATAAATATAATCAATGATATATCTATCAGATACTTTATCCACATAAATATAAAGAGCTTGTAAACCTAAATCTTGTCGATAAACACTACAACCAGCTTTGTTGAGACTTGAAAGTGTCAAATAGTCTACTCCCAAAATCAAAAAAAAACATGTCATGAAAGTATATATCTGATTTCTTCTAGTTTTGATCAATATCTTTGTAAGAACACCTAAAATCATCAAAATAATTATAGTAATCCAAATTACATTGGTTGTATCAAGTATATCGATAAATGCAGTTGAATATGTTTTATTGATTAAAAAACTGATTTGAAAAAATATAAACCATAAAATTATAATCATTAGTAGAATCAACAAACTGTATTTCAGAAAACTATTCATATAATAGTAGCTAACGGCTCGGGCATGGTGTCGCAGGCAGGTTGCGTCGCATGCTGCCTGTGCAATATGCCCCTTGTTGTGCATAGTTTTTAATTTTTCCATTCTACATATTCAGTAGGATTCTCACTATCATCCCAATGAATACTCAAGGTGTCTTTACTAACAGATATTATTCTTCCTTTTTGTACAAAGTCATTATAAAAAACCGTCAAACTATCCGAATTTAATATATAGGGCATTGCTCCATCTCCATCGTAGTCTACAACATAAAACTCATCTCTTCTAATCCAAAAATCTGCATGAGGTCCATTTGGATCTAATGTCCATATTTTGAATAAATATGTTGTATCAAGTGAAACGTTAGTTATTATGGTTTTTTCAGGTCTTTCAATGTTTACAGTCTCTAAATCTGTATTATATTCTGACACTGTAAATATATTTTTTTGTTGCTCGTTGGCTAGTTGATTATATCCATGATGCCCCTTTCGACTCTTTAATTCTAAATCATTACTTAAATCACATTCTTGAATTTCATAATTCCACCAACCACCTTTATCCAAACAAGAATCTACCTTGAAAAAGGTATCAATGATCGGATAAAGCCAAACTCCAGATATCAAACCTAGAATTAACACTATTGATATAAGAACTCTTTTGAACTTCATAAATTATTATGCACAACGCCCCGGGCATGGTATCGCAGGCAGGTTGCGTCGCAAGTGCCTGTGGAATATGCCCCTTGTTCTGTGCTTTTTGCTACTTATTTATTGA
>NZ_QGDO01000035.1 GCF_003149185.1 Sediminitomix flava
CCGTCTTTATTCAATTCAGTAGTAAATTGTTTATCAATCATTTTTATATTCACTTAGTAATTGAAACTCTATTTACCTTATATAAAACATAACGATACGGGCATGGTGTCGCTGGCAGGTTGCATCGCACCTGCCAGTGAACTATGCCCCTTGTTATATCTATTTTTTAAACTCCATATAAGCTTGCATTTCCCATGATATCTACTGAGTAGAAATACCCTTTAATTACATTCAAATAATTTGAGGTGTTAATCTTTTCATTAAGTTCTTCAATACTAAGATCATTGGACAAACATCTGTCTTTGAATTTCTTGAGTGCATCCATTACAGCATGAAACTTATAATAATAAATTCTATAATTTTGATTTTCATCAAAACATAAATTCAACAGTTTGTTACTTTTTATTTCATAATTATAATTCCCATATAGAACTTTTCCACCTCTATCAAGCTCAATGCAGACGTGTATGACACAAAAATCATCTTTTTCGTCTTTGTTACTACTGATTGTCAATGATGTGGTTACAGAAATTGGAGTATTTGCTTCTTTAGTATTAAATCCAAAATCTCCAGGTGATTCCAATTCATACTGAATATTTGAAGGCAAATCAACTAATTCAGAAAACTCATTAAACGTTTTTGAATTACAAGAAATTAAAACTTCTTTATCATCCTTTGATTGTTTACCATAAAGAAATTCAATTGAATTCGATACCTTAATTCTACCAGCCCATGGAGCATCAAGATCTCGTACATAGATTGATTCACCACATTCAGTCCCATTTTCCCCTTGAAAATAAAGAAATTTATAACAATCTCCTGTGGTATTTCTTGCGAAAGGTAGTTTTTTAGTTTGCTGATCTTCAGGGTAAGTGTATAAATCATTAAGATTATTGTAAGCAGTATCCGCAATATTATTATCAGTAATTTCTTCTAATAATGATGGTAGGATTTCATATTTCTCATCTAACATTTCAATGATTACCCTACTGCAATCCAGTTCTTTAAGAAACTTTTTAAATCTTTCTGGGTAAAGCACACCAAATTTCTTCTCCAAATGTTCCATGTTTGTTCTTTTATTTTCAGTTACTTAGAAATAACGTATCGGGCATGGTATCGCAGCCAGATTGCATCGCAGATGGCTGTGGAATATGCCCCTTGTTACCCAACGTTTTTTATTTTGTTCTTAATCTTTAAAGACCATTCTAAATCAGATGGATCTATAATAATCACATTGAAATTAAACCTTTCTGATTCGATTTCAACACCTTTTAAATCATCAATATGCAAATCAAACCCAAATAAACTTGGACATTTTGACG
>NZ_QGDO01000036.1 GCF_003149185.1 Sediminitomix flava
ATGGAGATAAAACTAAAAAATACACCGAATAATTTTAAAGTAAATTCATTTCTAGTCATCAATATTGTCTATTATCTCATCAATTGCCCACAACGCCCTGAGCATGGTAACGCAGACAGGTTGCGTCGCAGGCTGCCTGTGAACTATGCTCCTTGTTGGGGCTCGTTTATTTTTTTTTGTTTAATTTTTTGCAGAACAGATTCAATTACAAACGATCGAAATGCTCTGAATTAATTTCGAAATTCAATTTAAAACGAATCAAAATCCATAAAAAACTCAAAAAAATCGATTTGAATTAAGTTTAAATTCCATGAAAATTAGAAAACCTAAAGTTCGATAAAATTAAATCGAATTTAAACTCTCTTATCACTTAAAAATTCGTTGACCATAAAGATCAAATTCCATAGAAATTGAATCAAATTTGCACTCACTTATCGTTTAAAAAAAACCGTTATTCGTTAAGATTAAATTCCATAAAAATTACAACTGAAATTATAATCTAAACGATAAATCTGTTTTGCTATTTGAACTAACTGAACAATGAGCCCCAACGATACGGGCATGGTTTTGTACTTAGGTCGTGTTGCTGGTAAGTGCGGTGTAAACTATGCCCCTTGTTGTAGCACGTTATTGATTTTTTATTCTCTCATTTTCTAAATTTATCATATATGCTTGAATTATTCTTGAGAAGTAACTTGAAGTATTTGGACATTTATAAGTTATATTCTCATCTCTATCAAATAGATAATATGATGCTGTCGTTATAGTAATTGTTTCGAATCCGCTTGGTGTATCAGCAGAATGAGTTGTTTTATACTGAAGTTTTTCGAAATCAAAAAGATATTTATACTTAGATGTATTCTGGTACTTATCTGAGTTAATATCTTTTCTCATAACAAATTCATATTTACCATGATATTCATTTGATACATGTTTTTTCATGTACTTGTCATAGCCTTTTTTCCCAGTTATAACACACAATAAAATGGTTTCTTCTGTTCCAAAATCAGGAGGAATAGCATCATTCTCTACAGTTATTTTAGAAATAGCTCTCATTTTAACGTATGCTCCACAAGAGGTACAAATAAACAGTATTGTTATTAAGAAGGTCTTTAAAATAAATGTTGTTAGTTTCATATCTGTTTTATGTTAAAATTTATGTGCTACAACGACTCGGGCATGGTGTCGCAGGCGGATTGCGTCGCATGACGACTGTGAACTATGCCCTTTGTTGTACCTCGTTTTTTATTTATTTAAAAAG
>NZ_QGDO01000037.1 GCF_003149185.1 Sediminitomix flava
AAACTACTCAGCAGACTGTATCAGCAGGTTCAAAAGCGAAGTTTGGATTGATTAGCGAGAACTTTGCAGCAGACAGTAGTTTCGTGGATTGGAACGTTGATGTAGTTTGGAGCTTAGAAACAGTTTCTGAATTGGATAGTTTGGTCAGGCCTTATTTATTCCGAGACGGAAATGCGAATGTTCACTTTATCAGTGTTGCAGATAGTGTAGGAGGAAGTATAAGTCCGAGAAGCTTGAGTTTAACTGAAGGAGAAACAAGAGTCTATAAGATTAAAGCAGATAATGGCTATCAGATTGTAGATGTATTTGTCGATTCTGTAAGTCAAGGAGCTTTAAGTGAATATACTTTTGTAGAGGTTTCTTCAGCACATTCGATCTCAGCAAGCTTTGAGAAAATTCCTTATGAGATTACGGTAAATGTAGGAAGTCATGGCGAGGTAGATTCATCAAGTACGACGATTTTCTATGATGAAGTGAAGACCTTTAAGTTCACTGCAGATGAAGGTTATGAGGTTCATTCAGTCTATGTGAATGGTGAAGATTTGGGAGTGATTTCAGAATATACTTTCCAAGATATTTTTACCGATCAAACGCTAGAGGTTTTCTTTATTAAATCAGGTTTGGCTGTTGCAACAGAGCCAGCAATTGGTACAGGAACAGATTCTGATCCTTATCAGATTAGTAATCTTTCCGAATTGCGATGGTTATCCGAAGGATTGGAAACAGGAATGTCTGATTCAGTTCGTTGGAGCAAGCACTATTTGGTTACTGAAAATATAGATGCTTCAGAGACATTCCACTGGAATTTGGAAGAAGGATTTTCATCAATCGGAACTGATAAAATACCATTTACAGGAAGCTTGAATGGTCAAGGTTTTAAGATTGATTCTTTGACAATTAATAGATCAGAAGGTAAACAAATAGGATTATTTGGTTTTGTATCAGATGCTCACATTCATCAATTAGGCTTAAAAGATATTTCACTTCTAGGTAAATCATCTGTTGGAGGCCTAGCAGGTAAGGCAGTTGGTTCGATCATAGAACGAGTTTATGTGAGTGGAGATTTAGAATCTACAGAGAAATCAATTGGTGGACTAATTGGAGAGATTGGTAAAAATACTTTTGTTCACCGAAGCTTTTCACTAGCCAATGTTACAGGAATTAGAAATGTCGGAGGACTTTTAGGAGCCTGTTACAATTCAAGTGTGCTAGAAAGTTATGCTGTAGGTAAAG
>NZ_QGDO01000038.1 GCF_003149185.1 Sediminitomix flava
GTATTCTCAAAATCTTTCTGTATTATTTTTAAATGGAGATTCACCATGATAAATGATTAGCTTTAAATTTTTATATCGATAACAAGGGGCATATTGCACAGGTAGGTATGCGACGCAACCTACCTGCGACACCATGCCCGAGTCGTTAGGCTTAATAATATGAAAGATTTAAGAAGTAAATATGTTCCACCTCATGATATTACAATTAATGATCATTGGGGAGATTTTTACAATTATTATTTCATATGGTTAAAGCCATTCTATAAATATAAATCCAATTCAAGATCTAAATTCAAGTTGTCTAGGATAATTGAAAAGCAGACATATCTCTCAAACCTTGAGAAGCGTTTAAATATTAACGTATTCGATAATGCTGATTTTGAAGGTATAAGTAATTCTGTTGAAGAAGATTATCTAGAATTTATTTTAGAAGAGTGTGAAACTATAACTTGGAAAGAAATAAAAGAAAAAGAGCATCTTGATTCATTTGGAGATGTTAAAATACGAACTATAAATAAGTCAAAATTATGTAGTTCATATGATATAAATGCTATTGAAACATGTTTTGCTCCAAATCAAGTATCTCCAATTTTAGATTATTTAAGTCAATTAGGATACAAGGAAATAGAAATTAGTAGCGATATAAGTATGCTTTCTGATGAAGACGTTCAACGGCTAGAAATTTCTAAAATAAATCAAAATAATGGATTTGAAATATACCGTTACAATGGTATAATGAATATTTCGACAGAGGATAACAAAATTCTCTTTTCAAATTTGTATGACTCATATTACACTTTCATCTCATCTGTGGAAAAGGAAACAATAGACAATTTTCTGAAGATTAATTCGATAGAAGGTTGGTATATAAATAAAGAGGATAGAACTTGGTATTTTAAATAAAAATAAGCCTAACAAGGGGCATAGTTCACACCGCACTTACCATCAACACGACCTAAGTGCGATACCATGCCCGATTCGTTGTACCTCATTAAAAAACATGAAACGAACATTTTTTTCAACAATACTAATTTTTTATTCATTCTTGAGCTTTTCTCAATCTTCAAATAAGTAGGTTAACGTTGTTTATGGTGATCACCATATTTATACTTTTGAGACACCTAATAACTGGGTTAATGATAAGAGATTAGCATCACAAGTCGGATTG
>NZ_QGDO01000039.1 GCF_003149185.1 Sediminitomix flava
TATAGGTATCTCAACTTAAGTCGCCCAATGTAGTAGACCGTAATTCATTTACGTAGTCAGCCTTTACTTTAGTAGTCAAACAAGAAGGAGGTTTATCATGATTACTTTTGAAGGATTTGACGACAGAACATTTTATTTAACATTTCAAACAGAGGAGGATTGTCTTCAATATTTATCTTCCATGAAATGGGCTGAGAATTATAAATGTAGAAAATGTGGTCATGGCAAGTTCATGAAAGGTAAAAAGTCACATTCGAGACGCTGTCAAAAGTGTAAATATGATGAGTCAGCAACGGCTCATACGCTGTTTCATCAATTGAAGTTTTCGCTAATGATAGCCTTTGAAATGGTATTCAGACTTTCTTGTGATAAGAAAGGGATATCCACTTTGGGTTTGAGCGAAAAGTTGTCATTGAGTTATCAAAGCTGTTTGAATTTTAGGCGAAAAGTACAATATGCTATGCGAAGTAGTCAACGATATCCTTTAAAGAATTATCTGGAAGTTGACGAATTTGCTGTAGGTGGTTATGACTCAGAAAGCCAAGGCAGAGCTAAAGGAGATAAGAAACTAGTCAATGTAGCATTAGAAATAACTCCTGATGGTGGATTTGGTAGAGCGTATGCCGTTAAAATTGAAGATTATTCAAGCACTGAACTTGAAAAAATTTTCAAACAACATATAGATCCAGAGAATACTCAAATCAGAACAGATAAATGGACTGGTTATATTCCACTTACTAAGAAGTACAACATTGAACAAGAGTATTCAGAAAATGGACAAAATTTTAGACAGTTGCACCTTCATATTATGAATATTAAAAATTGGATCAGAGGTACTCATCATCACGTTAGTAAGGAGTATATCGAGCGATATTTAGATGAATTTCACTTCCGATTCAATAGAAGAACGTATCGAAAATCGATATTTAAGAAAATTATAGAACGATTGGTTTTCTCAACCAAGGTTACCCAAAGCCAACTCAGAGTTTGGGCGACCTAAATTGAGATACCTATATAT